>CACYET010000070.1 GCA_902773515.1 uncultured Eubacteriales bacterium
AGACCGGCTTCGTCAGCCCCGACTACTACAAGCAGATCGTGGACTGCATCGAGAAGTACGGCCCCTACGTGGTGTTCGACCACTACGTGGCGATGCCCCACAGCCAGGAGGGCGCGGAGGGCGCCAACCAGACCGCCGTGGGCTTCATGCGCGTCAAGGAGGACGTGGACTTCGGCGTGGACGAGGATGGTGAGCAGAAGATCGCCCGGCTGTTCTTCACGCTGGCGGCCAAGGACCCCAACGAGCACCTGGACAACATGCAGCAGCTGATGTCGATCTTCACGAACGAGCCGCTGCTGGACGCCCTGATGGAGGCCGACACGCCCGAGGACATCCTCGCGGCCGAGGCCAAGTATCCCCCGGAAGAGGACTTTTGAGCCTTGATCGGGAATGGGGCTGTCTCAAAACATTTGACACGATGACAGCCGCAGCGGTCATCCGCCGTAGGGACGCCATAATTGGCGTCCGCGGGCGGCAATTATGCCGCCCCTACGGTTATGATTGCGGCCAGTGATCTGTTTTAAGACAGCCCCCCCCCGAAAGCGCATAGGACCACGCCACAACGACGATTTTGAGAGGGGAGATCACAGTGTTTCTAGTCAAGATATGGGAGTTCTTCAGTACCAACATCCTGCGCAACGCGCCGTTCATGATCGGCTTCATCACGATGATCGGCTACATCCTGATGAAGAAAAAGTGGTACGACGTGCTGGGCGGCACCCTGAAGGCCATCATCGGCATGCTGATTTTGAACGTCGGCTCCGGCGGACTGGTGTCCACCTTCCGCCCCATCCTGGCCGGTCTGAAGGACCGCTTCAACCTGACCGCCACCGTCATTGACCCGTACTTCGGCCAGAACGCCGTCACCGCGGGCGTCGAGGAACAGTTCGGCGCGGGCTTCTCGCAGGTCATGATCCTGCTGCTGATCGCGTTCATCGTGAACATCCTGCTGGTGCGCTTCAACAAGATCACGAAGTGCCGCTCGCTGTTCACCACCGGCCACGTGCAGGTGCAGCAGGCCTCCACCGCCTACTGGCTGATCCTGTTCGCGCTGCCCGCGCTGTGGCAGGGCGGCGTGAAGACCGTTCCGATGCTCATCATCATGTCCATCATCCTGGGCGCCTACTGGGCCGTCGGTTCCAACCTGACCGTCAAGCCCATGCAGGAGCTGACCGACGGCGCGGGCTTCGCCATCGCCCACCAGCAGATGTTCGGCATCCGCCTGGGCTACATCCTGGCCGACAAGCTGTTCGGCACCAACGGCGGCAAGCGCAAGAAGGAGATCAAGAAGGTGGGCGATCTGGAGCTGCCGGGCTTCTTCTCCATCTTCAACGAGAACATGGTGTGTACCGCCATCCTGATGACCGTGTTCTTCGGCATCATCATGATCATCATCGGCAAGCCCTTCTTCGTGGCGCAGGGCAGCCTGGGTGAGAGCGCGAGCTTCGTGATGTACATCCTCACCACCTGCCTGAACTTCGCCGTGTACCTGGCGATCCTGCAGCTGGGCGTTCGCACCTTCGTCACCGAGCTGACCGCGTCCTTCCAGGGCATCGCGGACAAGCTGCTGCCCGCCTCCGTGCCCGGCGTCGACTGCGCCGTGTGCTACGGCTTCGGCGATGCCAACGCCGTGACCTTCGGCTTCCTGGCGGGCCTGGTGGGCCAGCTGGTCGCCATCATCGCGCTGATCATCTTCAAGAGCCCGGTGCTCATCGTCTGCGGATTCGTGCCGGTGTTCTTCGACAACGCCACCATCGGCCTGGTCGCCAACGAAAAGGGCGGCCTGAAGGCCTGCCTGATCATCCCGTTCTTCTCCGGCCTGATCCAGGTGTTCGGCTCCGCGCTGATCGCCGGCTGGGTGGGCATGGCGCAGTACGGCGGCTACCTGGGCATGTTCGACTGGGCGACCGTGTGGCCGCTGTTCACCGTGATCCTGAAGTACCTGAGCTACGCGGGCGTGGCGGTCGTGGCCGTCATCCTGCTGGCGCTGCCGCAGCTCGAGTACCGCAAGGACCCCAAGGCCTACTTCCTCATCACCGAGGACTACGAGGCCTACAAGGAGTACATGGCTTCCAAGAAGTAATAATTGAAAGGAATAATGAAAGATGTCTAAGCTTGACAACAAGAAGTTCATGGTTTGCTGCGCCAACGGCGCCGGCTCTTCCCTGATGATGAAGATGACCCTGCAGAAGGTGCTGACCAAGCTGGGCGTGAAGCCCGCCTCCCTGCACCACTGCTCCCTGTCCGAGGGCAAGTCCGCCGCGCCGAACTACGACGTGGTGCTCTGCGCCCGCAACTTCGCCAACATGTTCGCCGACGCCCAGAAGAAGGGCACCGTCGTGCTGGGCCTGAAGAACATCATGTCCGCTCCCGAGATGGAGCAGGCCATGAAGGACGCGGGTTTGGTGGACTGAGGCAAGGTTTAGTGATATGAGGCGATGAGGGCCAGATTGCCACGTCGCTTCGCTCCTCGCAATGACGAGGGTTCAGACGCCGGATGTCATTGCGAGGAGGGAAGGATGGATCATTGCCAAATGATCCAAGCCTGACCGACGTGGCAATCTGGTCACCCGAATCAGAGTTATAGTTTTAATGCATGGACAACCACGGTATAACGGCACCATGATAACGAATGAAAAGTTGAGGGCGGTCATATTCGACCTCGACAACACGCTGTACGACTACGACGACGCCCACGCCGTCGCCTCCCGGGCGATGGCGGACTACGCCGGGCGCGCGCTGGGCCTGGAGGCGGACGCGTTCGCCCGCCTGTACAAGGAGGCGGAGGCGGAGGTCCGCCGCCGCTGTGGCGGCAACTGCGCCGCGCTGCACAACCGGCTGCTGCGCTGCCAGGCGCTTCTGGAGGGCCTCGGAAAGCCCGTGGGCCATGCGCCCAGGATGGCGAAGGCCTACTGGGACGCGCTGCTGGACGCGATGCGCCCCTACCCGGGCGCGGTCGAAGCGCTGGCGAAGCTGCGCGAGATGGGCCTTGCCGTGGGCGTCGGCACCAACATGACCGCGGACTACCAGTTTGAAAAGCTGGAGCGCATCGGCGCGATGCCCTGCGTGGACTTCATCGTCACCAGCGAGGAGGTCACCGCCGAGAAGCCGGACAGGCGCTTCTTCGACGCCTGCGCCGAGAAGGCGGGCTGCGCGCCGGGGGCGTGCGCGTTCGTGGGCGACAGCCTGGCGGGCGACGTGCGCGGCGCGCTGGACGCCGGCATGCGGGCGGTGTGGTTCTGCCATAAGCAGGACCCCTCAAAGGCGATCCCCGGCGCGATGCTCGCGCGGGAGCTGATGGAGCTGCCCGGGCTGCTGGCCGGACTTTGACGATCCCAAAGGAGAATGACCCATGAAACGAGACCGCCAATCCGTCAATCTCCGACACGCCGAGATGCTGGCGCTGATCCGCGACCGCCAGGAAGTGCTGGTGGAGGAGCTGAGCGAGACCTTCGGCATCTCCATGATGACCGTGCGCCGCGACCTGCAGGCGCTGGAGGAGCAGGGCAAGATCAGCCGCTTTCACGGCGGCGCGACCGTGGGCGTGCCCGCGGTGGCCGCCGACGAGCGCGGCGAGGTGGCCTTGTGCCGCCGCCAGATCGCCCGCCGCGCGGCTTCGCTGGTGGCGGACGGCGACAGCCTGCTGATCAACGGCAGCAGCACGGCCCTGGCCATACTGGACAACCTGGGCGGCAAGCGGGTGAGCGTGTTCACCAACAACGGCCTGGTCTGCGGGCGCAAGTTCCCGCCCGAGGTGGACCTGCAGCTCTCCGGCGGTTCCTTTCGCGGCCAGAACCACATCCTCACCGGGGATCTGGCCATGCGCAACCTGATGAACGTGCGCGCCGACAAGGCCTTCCTCGGCTGCATCGGCATTTCGCCGGACGGTGAGATCCTGTGCGGCATCCCGTCGGAGCTCGGCATCAACGAGACGATGATCGAGCACGCCGACGCCTACTACATTCTGGCAGACTATACCAAGATCGGCAAGACCAGCGCCTACGCCAGCTTCCACCTCGAAAAGAAGGGCACCGTCGTCACCGACTGGCGCGCCCCCGAGGCCGTGGTGGGGCAGCTTCGCGCCATCGGCATGGAGGTCATACAGGTCCGCCGGGACGAGTGATCATTGGTCAACGGGGGCGCGCCCGCGTCCCATCAATAACATCCAGAAAAGGAGCGAAAACCATGAAGGAGTTTACCTATGTCATCCAGGACGCCCTGGGCATCCACGCCCGTCCCGCCGGCATGCTGGCCAAGAAGGCCAAGAGCTACGCCGACACCACCGTGAACATCAGCGCCAACGGCAAGACCGTGAACGCCGGCCAGCTGATGAAGCTGATGGCCCTGGGCGTGAAGCAGGGCACTGAGGTGACCATCTCCTGCGAGGGCGCGAACGAGGAAGAGGCCGCCGCCGGCATCAAGCAGTTCCTCGAGGAGAACCTGTAATACGGCATGACGCCGCGCTCGGAGCCAGCCCGAAAGGGCTGGCTCCTGTGACGCAAGAGAGAGTTTAGAGTTGAGAGTTTAGAGTGGAGTGTGGAGAGTGGAGTGTGGAGTGTGGAGATAAGGAAGCGGGAGAACGGCGTTCCCTGGCACTCTGATCTAAACTCTTCACTCTAAACTCTAAACTCTTGAAAAACGGAGGGTTTGCATGAAGTACGACGCTGTATTCTTTGATCTCGACGGCACGGTGATCGACTCCCTGCAGGACATCGTGGACGCGGTGAATTACACGATGCGCCACTTTCACCTGCCCGAGGCCAGTCCCGCGGCGCTGAAGCCGCACCTGGGCTGGGGCGTGGGCACGCTGATGCAGCGCTGGCTGCCGGAGCTGTCCGACGCGCGCCGGGAGGAGATATTGGACTTCTACAAGCCCTACTACGCCGCGCACGCCGGGGACAAGAGCCGCCCCTTTCCGGGCGTCTGCGAAGCGCTGGCGCGGCTGAAGGCGGACGGGCTGGCGCTGGCGATCCTCTCCAACAAGCCGGACGCCGCCGTGCAGCCGTTGGCGCGGGCGTACTTCGCGGACACCGTGTCGCTGGCGGCGGGGGAGATCGAGGGCGTGCGGCGCAAGCCCCATCCCGACATGCTCCAGTCCGCCGCCGACCGGCTGGGCGTCGCGCTGCGCCGCTGCCTGTACGTGGGCGACTCCGAGGTGGACATCGACACCGCCCGCAACGCGGACATCGACTGCCTGTGCGTGTCCTGGGGCTTCCGCACCCGCGAACAGCTCATCGCCGCCGGCGCGGAGCACATCGTCGATACGCCTGAGGAGATGGTCGCGTTTGTGGAGAGTGTGGAGTGTGGAGAGTGGAGTGTGGAGTTGAGAGAGTGAGGAGTTAGGAGTGAGGAGTGAGCCGTAGGGACGCCATAATTGGCGTCCGCGCGGCTGTCGCGAGGCATCCAAAGCCTTCCCCTCTGGGGAAGGTGGCGCGTTAGCGCCGGAAGAGGTCCTTTTCAATCGGTTCGGCGCCTTTATTGGAGCAAAGGCGCGAGGCATGGCGTGAGGGGACCTCTTCCGACCTCGCGACGGCGCGAAGGCGCCTGCTCGGCCACCTTCCCCACAGGGGAAGGCAAGGATAAGCCGCCGCCGCCCGCCCCGCCCAGGCTCCCCTGTGTAAGGGGAGCTGTCAGCGAAGCTGACTGAGGGGTTGTGAGGGTGTTGCGGCGGAAGGTCCGCCCCCGTGCCCGCCCCTGCGCCGTGGCCGCAAAAAGCGAGGCCAAAACCCGGATGGGTTTCGGCCTCGCGCGACGCGGCGATCCGTTCTCCCGCGCCTTACTTGTGCTTGTTCCCCTGGCCCTGCTCGACCTGCGGCTCCGTCTGCGGGGCGGGCTCCGCCTGCGGGACGGGCTCCGTCTGCGCTTCGGTCTCGGTGCCGTAGATGACCACGCTGTCGATGACCTCGTCCATCTGGGCGTACATCGCGTCGTACTCGGCGCGGATGTCGTCCTGCATGTAGGCGGGGTAGTCGCTGGGCAGCACGAAGAAGTAGTTCATGCAGGAGTTCTCGTTGAAGCCCAGGTACTCAAAGTGGGGCAGCTCGGCGAAGTCGTGGTTCACGCTGGCGCCCAGCGAGAACAGGAAGCCGCCGTTTTCAATGCCCTCGGCCTTGTAGGCCTCGTAGCTGGCGCGGTGGTAGAAGCCGAAGCAGCTGTTGCCGGGCAGGCCCACGACCTTGTCCTTCCACTCCGCGGGCAGGCGGAACATCAGATCCTCGAAGTAGAAGACCAGCGAGCCGTCCTCGGCCACGTCGGTGGTGAAGGGGAGGCCGGTGGGGGCGCTGTCCGCCATCGCGGGCAGGGCGGCAAACATCAGGGCGAGCAACAGGACAAAGATGCGTTTCATGGGTATTTCCTCCTTATCATTTCGCGTTGGTTGCCATTGAGACGGATCGAAGCCCGGGAAAGTTCCCGGAAATTGGTTTTTTATCGCGGGGACTCCGGAAGCGGGGCGAACCGCCGGATCATCTTGGGGAGGGACCATCGTGGACGAGATCATCCGCCAGCGCATCCGCTTTCACGGGATCGTGCAGGGCGTGGGCTTTCGCTATCGCGCGCGCCACGCCGCGAGCGCCGCGGGGGCCACGGGCTGGGTGCGCAACGACGTGGGCGGCACCGTGTCCATGGAGATCCAGGGCACGCAGGCGCAGATCGATTCGGTGATCCGGATGATCGAGCGCGGCAGCTACGTGCGCGTGGACTTCATGGAGGTCAAGCGCATCCCCGTCGAGCCCGACGAGCGCGGCTTCGTCACCCGGGACAGCCGGTGGTGAGATGGAGTGAGGCGTGTGGAGTGTGGAGTGAGGAGTTATAGATGGCTTTGGCGGCGTGGATGCTGTCGACAGGGCTGTCAGCATTGTTTCAGGGAACCAGATTGCCACGTCGGCTCCCAAGGAGCCTCCTCGCAATGACGTTTGCCCGATGCGTGTCTTCTGCCTTCGATTTTGGCAGCAAAACATCCTCAATGTTCGAGGTACGTCATTGCGAGGCCGAAGGCCGTGGCAATCTGGTCTCCAGTGAATCCAAACGTTTGCTTGCGCGGATGCGGAAGATGGAGGCTCTCCTCAACTCCACACTCCTCACTCCACACTCCTAACTCCACTCTAGATCCTGTGGATCACCGTCGGGTCCATCTGCGAAAGATTTGCGCAGCCGGTGTACGCCATGGCCTTCTTCAGCTCGTCGTTCGCGCGCAGCAGGTAGTCGCGCACGGCGTCCGCGCCGCCCTGCTTGATGGCGGTCATCAGCGGCCGGCCGATGCAGACGCCCTTCGCGCCCAGCGACAGCGCCTTGAAGGCGTCCATGCCGGTCTTGATCTCGCAGTCCACGAACAGGTCCATGTCGCCCGCCACCGCGGCGATCTCCGGCAGCATGGCCAGCGGCGGCACGGCGTACTCGATGCGGTTGTTGTGGTGGGAGAGCACCAGGCCCCGCGCCCCGGCCGCGCGGCAGCGCTCGGCGTCGCGGCGGCTGAGCACGCCCTTCACGATCACGGGCAGCCGCGTGCCGCGGCAGATATCCGCGAGCTCGTCCGTGCGCAGCGGGGCCATCGCCTCGCCGCCGATCACGTCCGCGCCCCCGTCCTCGGAGAACGGATGGTCGATGTCCACGCCCACGGCCAGCAGGCCCAGCGCCTCGGCGCGGGCTATTTTTTTGGCGATCTTCTCCCGGTCGGCGTAGGGCTTGACGATCTCGATCATCTTCGCGCCGAACGCGGCCAGGCGCTCGATCTCCTCGTCCGGGGCCATGCCGTACCACAGCACGGCGTTCGCCGCCGCCGCGCCCTTGGCCAGCGCGTCGGCCGCGCCGGGGAACATGAAGTGGTCCAGGTGCGAGAGCGCCGCCGTCATGATCGGGGAGGCGAAGCGCCCGCCGTAGAGCTCGAAGGTCGGGTCCGGGTGGGTGGCGTCCATGTAGCGGGTCTCGATGCGCAGCGAGTCGATGTACTCCCGCGCGATGCGGTTGGAATTGCCGATGTCTGCCATGCGCGCGCCTCCTGTCGGTGTTTTTCCCAATTATACCACGCGCCCGCGCCTCCCGTCTACAGGGAAAAGGCGGCGGGCGCCGCTGTTGTTGTCCCGTTTTGCATCTTCCCAACCAAATACAACAAAAGCCAAACAGAAACGATGCATTTTCTTCCGCCGTTTGTTATACTCGATTTAACAAAACGGGACCGAGCGCGAGGGGAGGCGGCGGCATGATGAACACAGTTCCGCGCGAGGGGCGCGCGAAG
>CACYET010000071.1 GCA_902773515.1 uncultured Eubacteriales bacterium
GTAAAAATATCAAAAATATTTCAAATCCTGTCGAAGCGCCCCGAAAAACGATGTCAAACACCCGGCTCCCCACCCCTTTGCGGTGGAAAAACCGGGTGCTTCCCTTATTTGCCGGCGACCTTCGCCCACGTGTCCTTCAGGGCCACGGTGCGGTTGAACACGGGCTTGTCCACGGTGGAATCCGGGTCCTTGCAGAAGTAGCCCATGCGCAGGAACTGGAAGGTCGCGCCCACGTCGTGCGCGGCGATCCACGGCTCGCACCAGCCGTTCAGCACGGTCAGGCTGTTGGGGTTGAGGCGATCCATGAAGTCCACGGGCGCGGCCTCCACGGCGTTGCCATCCTCGTCCACGGTGACGGCGTTGGCCTCGGGCTCGTCCTCGGCCAGGATCGGCTCGTACAGCCTGAGCTCACAGGGCACGGCGTCGGCGGCGCTGACCCAGTGCAGCGTGCCCTTCACCTTGCGGTTCGCGCCCTCGCTGCCGGAGCGGCTGTCCATGTCCACGGTGCAGCGCAGCTCCACGACCTCGCCGCTGTCGTCCTTCACAAAGTCCTCGCAGCAGATGATGTACGCGCCCTTGAGGCGGACCTCCTTGCCGGGGGCCAGCCTGAAGAACTTTTTGACCGGCTCCTCCATGAAGTCGTCGCGCTCGATGTACAGCTCGCGGCCGAAGGCCACCTCGCGGCTGCCGAACTCCGGGTGGTCCGGGTGGTTCTCGATGGTCAGCAAGTCCACCTTGCCCTCCGGCCAGTTCGTCAGCACCACCTTCAGCGGCCGCAGCACCGCCATGGCCCGGGGCGCGGTGTCCGCGAGGGCCTCGCGCACGCAGTGGTCCATCAGGTTGCCCTCCACCATGCTGTCGGCCTTGGCCACGCCCACGCGCGACATGAAGTCGTGGATCGCGGCGGCGGGATAGCCCCGGCGGCGCATGGCCACCAGCGTGGGCATGCGCGGGTCGTCCCAGCCGGACACCACGTGCTCCTCCACGAGGCGGCGCAGGTAGCGCTTCGACATCACGGTGCGCTCGATGTTCAGCCGGGCGAACTCGATCTGCCGCGGGGGCTGGTCGGTGACGTTCGCGTTGCGGACAAACCAGTCGTACAGCGGGCGGTGGATCTCGTACTCCAGCGAGCACAGCGAGTGGGAGATGCCCTCGATGGCGTCCTGCACGGGGTGCTGGAAGTCGTACATCGGGTAGATGCACCACTTGTCGCCGGTGCGGTGGTGGCTGTGGCGGTTGATGCGGTACATGGTCGGGTCGCGCAGCAGCACGTTGGGGTTGGCCATGTCGATCTTGGCGCGCAGCACCCGGGTGCCCTCCTCGAACTCGCCGTTCTTCATGCGCTCGAACAGGTCCAGGTTCTCCTCCACGGACCGATCGCGATACGGGCTGTTCACGCCGGGCCGGGTGAGCGTGCCGCGATTGGCCCGCATTTCCTCGGGCGTCTGGTCGTCCACGTAGGCCACGCCGCGCCGGATCATGTCCTTCGCGATCTCGTACAGGCGGTCAAAGAAGTCGGAGGCGAAGTAGAGCGCGTCCCACTTGTAGCCCAGCCACTCGATGTCGCGCTGGATGCCCTCCACGAAGGCGGTCTCCTCCTTGGTGGGGTTGGTGTCGTCGAAGCGCAGGTTGCACTTGCCGCCGTACTTCTGCGCGATGCCGAAGTTTACGCACAGCGCCTTGGCGTGCCCGATGTGCAGATAGCCGTTGGGCTCCGGCGGAAAGCGGGTGTGCACGTGGTCAAACCGCCCGCTGGCCAAATCCTGATCGATAAACTCCTCGATGAAATTCGCGGGGCGCCTCGCCTCATTCTCCATAGTCGCATCCTCCCTGCCGCGCGCGGCGGCGATTTGCTGTGTTGGGTATATTATAGCACGATTTCCCTCTCATGAACAGGGAGCGGACGTAAAATCGAAGGCCGTTCCCATCTGTCAAACGATTGTCGACGCCATCCTGCGGATGTCGCCGACCCGGAAAACGTTCCGTTTTCCTAATCGTGCCCAAATTCAAACAAGCAGGGGCGGCGATGCGCCGCCCCTGCGGGTGTTCTCTGTCCATGCGCCTAGGCCGCGCCGCCGCCCATGCTGAAGAACGGCTCTGGCTCGTCCAGGTCCACCTCGTCGAGGGAGAAGTCCGCGGCGGGCGCGTTGGAGAGCCCGATGCCCGCGCCGTCCCCGGAGGACACGCCGTCCCCGGTATCCAGGGAGGCCGCCCCGGCGGGCGCGCCGTCCTCGCTGGAAGTGCCGTCCTCGGCGGGCGTTTCGTCACCGGCGGGGGGTTCGTCCCCGGTCGGCGGCAGCTCGTCCGCGTCGGCGCCCTTGCCGGTGGGTTCCGCGTCCGCGTCCTCAGCCGAGGCCTCGCCCTCGTCGTCCTGCGCGCCCTTGGGTTTGATCAGCCCGTTGGCCAGCAGGTAGTTGTCCTTCATCCACAGCGTGTCCTTCACCTTGAAGTTCACGGAGTAGCCGGCCAGCGCCTTCAGCACCGCCGCGCCCTGCTCGGCGGGCAGCACCGTGGGCTGAAAGTCGTTCATCGCGTTGGTGGACGACACGGTGGCGGGGATGATGTTGATGCCCGCGTCCGCGCAGCCCGCGCGGGAGAGGTTCATGCCCACCACGAAGCTGAACTTCTGCTGGAACAGTATGCAGCGCTTGTCCTCGGGGTCGGCGTTTCCGGCGAAGCAGAAGTTGCCGAGGCTGTAGACGATGTACTTGTCCTTGTACTTCTCGATGCCCTGGATCACGTGCGGATGCGTGCCGATCACCAGGTCCGCGCCGGCGTCGATGATGGCGTGTCCGGTGACCGACTGCTCCGTGCAGTGCTGGTTGGTGTGCTCCCAGCCCCAGTGCATGTTCACGATCAGCAGGTCGCACTGCTCGCGGGCCGCTGTCACGGCCTTCACGATCTGCTCGTTGCTGTTGTCCCACTTGGTAAAGCCCAGCACGCACACGCGCACGCCCTTGATGGTCTTCTGGTAGGCCACGTTGTAGCCGCAGAAGCCGATGCCGTTGTCGTCCAACACCTGCGCGGTCTGCTTGAGGCCGTTCATGCCGTAGTCCCTGGAGTGGTTGTTGGCCAGGTTGCACACTTCCACGCTGGAGCCGGTCAGGATCTGCACGCAGGAGGGATCGGCCTTGAACACGAAGCCGTGGCTCTTGGGCTTCTCCTCGGTGGTCAGCGGGCCCTCCAGGTTGATGATGGTCAGGTCGTCGGCCTCGAAGATGTCCCGCACGCCGTCGAAGAAGTAGTTGTAGCCGTACTTGCCCACGTAGTCCAGGAAGCGCACGTAGCTCTTCGCGCCGATCATGCCGCCGAACGTGCAGTCGCCCGCGGCCGTGACGGTCAGCGTCACCTGGCCCACCGGGGCCTCCTCCTCGGCTTCCTCGACCGCCCCGGCGCTCCCGGCCTCTTCGGGGTTTTCAGCCGCGTCGGCGGGCGCGTCAACGTCCTCGTCCGTCTCAAAGCCCTGCTCCGGCGCGTAGGGGCCGGCGGCGGGCTCGGCAGCCGCGCCCTCGTTCTCCTGCGCGAACGGACCCGCGACGGGGCCCGACGCGACTTCTTCCCCGGCAGGCTCCGGCTCCGGAGTCGGCGTCGGCTCGGGCGTGGGCTCCGGCGTGACGCGAACGCCCTCCTCCGGCAGCAGGAACTCGCTGTTCTGCTCCTCGGCGGAGGCTTCGCCCAGGGCCGGGGCCGCCACCTGCAGCGCGCCCTCGCGCACATACCACTGCATGTCGCGGTCCGGCTTCACGCCGCGGTTGAACAGCGCCATACCGCCCAGCAGCGCCACGCCCAGCGTGCACAGCAGCGCCAGCACGCCCGCGCGCATCGTGGCCCGCTTCCTCTCGGCCAGCTTCTTTTTGCTATATTTCTTGCCCATAACAGCAATCGAACCTTTCCCGGCATGCCAACAGCCCCCCGACGGGCGGCAATTTGGCCTAAATTTAGACAGAAATTAGTCTTTTACCAACTATTCTGTCATATTATAAAACAATTTTGAAATAATTTCAAGGGCAAATCGCAATTTTCCCCGATTTTTTACCAATCCGAGCTCCAATCCGTGTCGCTCGAATCCCAGCTGTCGAAGATGTCGCTGTCGTCGGAATCGTCGTCGTCGCTCCGGCTGGGCTCCACGTAGTAGCCGGAGGCCTCGAAGGCCTCCCCGGCATCCTCGAAGCCGGCGTAAGTCTCGCCGTAGTAGTGCCCGCTGTACCAGTCGTAGTCCACGGGCTCGTCGTAGTAAATCCAGTCGCCGCCGTCGTCGTAGTAGTACCAGTCGTCGTCCTGGCAGTAGTAGATGATGTCGTCGATCAGGTAGTAGCCGCGGCTGGGCGAGCGCGCGATCCACCGCACGAACAAGAACGCTGCCACGGCGACGGCCGCCGCCAGCAGCAGCGACAGCACGCGCCGGTAGATGATCTCGGCGCGGCTGCGCTTGCGCGCGGGGCGCTTTGCGCGGCGCAGCTCGATCTCCGACTGGATCTTCGCCCACAGCTCCTGCGCGGCATAGGCCTCGTCCGGCCCGCTGTAGCGCACGGCCCGCGAGCCGTCTGCCTTGTTCTTGTACACCACCCAGTGGCCGGTGTCCGCCTCCTGATAGATGCCGAAGCAGCGCGCCTCCTTCCTGTCCTCGTTGATGAAGAAGCGCATCCGCTCCAGCGGCATCTCCCGCGTCCGCTCGATCAATTCCTGAACGGAACTGACTTTGTCCATATTGCTCACCTGCTTTGTCTGCGCGCCGCTCAGCGCGTCTGTTCTGTAGGAGCGCCTGTTCCTCATGGGCGGGCGGCGCATCGCCGCCCCTACAGTTGAAACACAAAAAAGCGCCGGGAAAAGTATATTCGATGCCAACACAAAAAAGCGCCGAGAAGGGTTGCAAGGCAAGGAAGAAGGTCCCGTGAACGAGGGCGCTTACACAGACGTAAGTAACCGAGTTCACGGGGCCTTCTGACGCCGCAAGCGCAAATTTCCACATATATTTTCATTCATGAAATCTGCGCGGTTGCAGCCCTTATCGGCGCTTTTTTACAGCGGCATGGCGTTGTTCGCCTTATCCAGCACACTGTTGTCCAGCCCGATCTGCTTGGCCTGGCGGTTCTCGAAGAACTTTTCGGCCACCTGCGGGAACAGGGCGTAAGAGAGCACGTCCTCCTCCTGGGTGTAGTACTGGCCCATTTCCTTCTTGAACTCGTCCAGGTGCTTGACGCCGTAGGACGGATCGTCCACGGGGCGGCTGGTGATGATCTTCTGGTCGCCGATGACCTTCCTGCGCACTTCCTCGTTCACGGGCGCGGGCAGGCGGCCATACTCGCCGCGCATCAGGCCCTGGCTCTCCTTCGGGCACATCTTGTAGCGCTCGCCGGTCAGCACGTTCATCACGGCCTGGGTGCCCACGATCTGGCTGGTCGGGGTCACCAGCGGCGGATAGCCGAAGTCCTCGCGCACGCGCGGCACCTCGTCCAGCACCTCGTACAGCTTGTCGGACTGGCCCGCCTGCTTCAGCTGGTTGATCAGGTTGGACAGCATGCCGCCCGGCACCTGATACTTCAGCGTGTTCACGTCCACGCGCAGCACCTTCGGGTCCAGAACGCCCTGGTCCTGCAGCTTCTGGGCCACGCCGCGGAAGTGCTCGGTGGCCTTGGTGATCAGGTGCAGGTCGAGGCCGGTGTCGTACTCGGTGCCCGCCAGGGTCGCCACCAGGGGCTCGGTCGCGGGCTGGGAGGTGCCGTTGCCCAGGGAGGACAGCGCGCAGTCCACGATGTCCACGCCCGCCTCGATGGCCTTCAGGTTGGTCATGTCGCCGATGCCGGCGGTGTTGTGGGTGTGCAGGTGCACCAGGGTCTCGGGCTTGAGGGCCTGCTTCAGGCTCTTCACCAGCGAATAGGCCTTGTAGGGCAGCAGCAGGTTCGCCATGTCCTTGATGCAGATGTTGTCCGCGCCCATCTTCTCCAACTCCAGGGCCAGGTTCACGAAGTACTCCTCCGTGTGCACGGGGCTGATGGTGTAGCTCAGGGCCACCTCGCAGATGCCGCCGTACTTCTTGGTGGCCTTGATGGCCGGCTCCAGGTTGCGGGGGTCGTTCAGCGCGTCGAAGATGCGGATGACGTCGATGCCGTTCTTGATGGACAGGCGGGTGAACTCGTCCACCACGTCGTCGGCGTAGTGGCGGTAGCCCAGGATGTTCTGGCCGCGGAACAGCATTTGCAGCTTTGTGTTGGGCAGCGCCTCCTTCAGCTTGCGCAGGCGCACCCAGGGATCCTCGTTCAAAAAGCGCAGGCAGCTGTCAAACGTCGCGCCGCCCCAGCACTCCAGCGAATAATAGCCGACCTTGTCCAGCACCTCGCACGCCGGCAGCATGTCCTCCAGGCGCATGCGGGTCGCGGCCTGGGACTGGTGCGCGTCTCGAAGGATGGTCTCGGTAATCATTACTTTCTTTGCCATGATAGTCTTCCTCCCAATCAGATTAGTGCGCGAACAGCGCGATGAACACGCCCGCCGCGACCGCGGAACCGATGACGCCGGCCACGTTCGGGCCCATGGCGTGCATCAGCAGGAAGTTGCCGGGATCCTCCTCCTGGCCCACCTTCTGCGAAACGCGGGCCGCCATCGGCACGGCGGAGACGCCCGCGGAGCCGATCAGCGGGTTGATGGTGCCGCCGGAGAGGATGTTCATCAGCTTGGCCAGCAGCACGCCGCCCGCGGTGCCGCAGCCGAAGGCCACGACGCCCAGCACGACGATGTAGATGGTCTGCATGGTCAGGAAGGTGCTGCCCTGGGTGGTCGCGCCGACCGTCAGGCCCAGGAAGATGGTCACGATGTTGATCAGCTCGTTCTGAGCGGTCTTGTTGATGCGCTCCACCACGCCGCAGACGCGCATCAGGTTGCCCAGCATCAGCATGCCCACCAGCGTCGCCGCGTCGGGCAGCAGCAGGGAGACGATGATCGTGACCGCGATCGGGAAGATGATCATCTCGGTCTTGGAGACCTGGCGCAGCTGGCCCATGCGGATCGTGCGCTCCTTCTTGGTGGTGAGCGCCTTCATGATGGGCGGCTGGATGACGGGCACCAGCGCCATGTAGCTGTAGGCCGCCACGGCGATCGGGCCCAGCAGGTGCGGGGCCAGCTTCGTGGTGACGAAGATGGCGGTCGGGCCGTCCGCGCCGCCGATGATGCCGATGGAACCGGCCTCGGCCGCGGTGAAGCCCAGCAGCTTCGCGCCCAGGAACGTCAGGAAGATGCCCAGCTGCGCGGCAGCGCCCAGCAGCAGGCTCTTCGGGTTGGCGATCAGCGGGCCGAAGTCGGTCATCGCGCCCACGCCCATGAAGATCAGCGGCGGGTAGATGCCCAGCTTGACGCCCTGGTACAGGTAGTACAGCAGGCCGCCGTTGGCGGTTTGCAGCGCGTAGCCCATCTCGCCGGTGGCGGGGTTCAGGCGCATCGTCACGTCGGTGATGTCCTTGCCCAGCCGCTGGGCCCCGGCCAGCGCGTCCGCCTGGTTGGCGAAGAACGTGAAGCTGGGATGGCTCATCATGCCGGCCGCCGGCAGGTTCGCCAGCAGCATGCCGAAGGCGATGGGCAGCAGCAGCAGCGGCTCGAACTGCTTGACGATCGCCAGGTACAGCAGCACGCAGGCCACGGCGATCATCACGTAGTTGCGCCAGTCGCCGCCGGTGCCGTCCAGACTCTTGGCAAAGCCGGTCGACTTCACGATGTTGCCCAGGCCTCTGAGGAAGTTGATATCGGGATCGGTGTTCCCCGCGTCCGCCGCGGCCGGCTCGGCCGCCTCCTCCACCTGCTGCGCGGCCTCGGCGGCTTCAGGTTCCGCAGAGGTCTCGGCCAGGGCCGCAAACACGGTCAGCAGGGCGAAGAGCGCCAGCAGGCACGCGAGGGCGCGCTTGGGGCTTACCTTTTTCAATTTGGACATTCGTCAAACCCTCCTTACCGCTTTCAGACAAAACCGATCCAAAATCAGTTCAGCGAAAGCAGCACGTCGCCGGTGTTGACGGTGGCGCCCTTGGTCACGTTCACGGAGGCCACGACGCCGTCGCGGGGCGCCATGATCTCGTTCTCCATCTTCATGGCCTCGAGGATGACCAGCACGTCGCCCTTCTTCACATTCTGGCCCTGGGACACCTTCACGTCGTTGATGTTGCCGGGCATGGGCGCCTTGATGGCCTCGGCGCCGGCGGGAGCCGCGGCGGCGGGCTTGGCGGCGGGGGCGGCGGCCTTCGGGGCCGG
>CACYET010000072.1 GCA_902773515.1 uncultured Eubacteriales bacterium
TCCCTACTCCCTACTCCCTGATCCCTACTCCCTGATCTTACTTTTTCTTCGTACCCGCACGATCCACGCCCTGCTGGAAGTTGACGGAGGTGTCGCCCAGCTGGTTGGTGCCGAACTCATAGTCGTTGCCGGGCAGAATGGCGTTGAGGACGATGCCCACCAGCGCGCCGACGGCCAGGCCGGAGAGCTTCACGGTCACAGCGCCGATGGTGAAGCTGACCGCGCCGTTGATGGACATGGCCGGAACCGCGCCCAGCTTGCCGGAGAAGTGGATGCCCAGCGTGAGGCCGAGGATCATGGCGGCCACGATGATGTTGCGGCTCTTGGTGAAGTCCACCTGGTTCTCAACCACGTTCCGAACGCCCACGGCGGAGATCATGCCGTAGAGGATCAGGCTCACGCCGCCGATGGTGGCGGCGGGCATCGCGTGGATCAGCGCCTCAAACTTGGGGCAGAACGCGAACAGCACGGCCAGCACCGCAGCGATGCGGATGACCTTGGGGTCGTAGACCTTCGTCAGGGCCAGCACGCCAGTGTTCTCGCCGTAGGTGGTGTTCGCCGGAGCGCCGAACAGCGCGGCCAGCGCGGTGGCGGAGCCGTCGCCCAGCAGCGTGCGGTGCAGGCCGGGGTCGGCCACGAAGTTCTCGCCCACGGTGGAGGAGATGGCGCAGACGTCGCCGATGTGCTCCACCATCGTCGCCAGCGCGACGGGCATCATGATGGCGATGGCGCTCACGAGGCGGCCGCCGTCGCAGCTCTTGAACAGGCTGAACACGGTGTTGTCAAACTGCACGGGGAAGCCGATCCACTTCGCGGAGGCCACGCCGGAGAAGTCCACCTGGCCGAAGATCGCGGCTACGATGTAGCTGCCGACGACGCCCAGCAGGATGGGCACGATCTTGATCATGCCCTTGCCCCAGATGTTCGCCACGATGACGATGGCAATGGCCAGCAGGGCGATCCACCAGTTGGTGGCGCAGTTGTTGATGGCGGAGTTCGCCAGCGTCAGGCCGATGCAGATGATGACCGGGCCGGTGACGATCGGCGGGAAGAAGCGCATGACGCGCTTGGCGCCAAACGACTTCACCAGCGCCGAGAGCACCGCGTACAGCAGGCCCGCGCAGACCACGCCCACGCCGGCGTAGGGGATCCAGTTGATGGCCTCGTCGCTCCCGAACAGGGCCGCCACGGCCGCGTAGCCGCCGATGAAGGCGAAGGAGGAGCCCAGGAACGCGGGCACCTTGCCCTTGGTGAGGAAGTGGAAAAGCAGCGTGCCGAGGCCCGCAAAGAGCAGCGTGGTCGCCACCGGCAGGCCGGTCAGCACCGGCACCAGCACCGTCGCGCCAAACATGGCGAACATGTGCTGGAAGCCCAGCAGCAGCATCTTGGGCGTGCCCAGCGATCTCGCGTCACGAATTCCCTGTTCAGACATGTGAAATCATCCACCTTTCTTTTGTCCCGCGCGGCGCTTACGCGCCGCGCCCGGCGGCAGGGCCGCCGTCTATGATTGCGGCAGAATGCCGGAATCAACCGATGGAGAGTTTAGAGTGGAGAGTTCAGAGTTTAGATAAGGTTTGCCGGAAGCGGCCGACCTCCTGTTCAGAGCACACATTTTTAACTCTAAACTCTTAACTCTAATCTCTCAACTCTGTTTATCGCACAGCCACACGCCCGTCTCGTCGTCGATCTCGTCCAGCGCCACGCGCACGAACTCGGTCACGGCGGTGGGCACGTTCTTGCCGGCGAAGTCGGCGCGGATGGGCAGCTCGCGGTGGCCGCGGTCGATCAGCACCGCCAGCTGGATGCGCCGCGCGCGGCCCATGTCCATCAGCGCGTCCAGCGCGGCCCGCGCCGTGCGTCCGGTGTAGAGCACGTCGTCCACCAGCACCACGGTGCGCCCCTCGATGGAGAACGGGATGTCGGTGCGGTTCAGCTTCGGGTCCTTCGACAGGTGCGTCAGGTCGTCGCGGTAGAAGGTGATGTCCACGGTGCCCACCGGCAGCCGCGTCCCTTCCACGCGCTCGATGGCGTCCGCCAGCATGCGGGCAATGGGCTCGCCCCGGCGGCGGATGCCCACCAGCGCCACGCCCTCCACGCCCTTGTTGCGCTCGATGATCTCATGCGCCATGCGGGTGACGGTGCGCCGCATCTGGGCCTCGTCCATCAGCTGCGTCTTCTTCTGCAAGGCAACCATCCTTCCGCACAAGCAATGCCCCCGCCGGCAGGGCGGGGGCACGACAACGGCGCGCGGACGCGCCAAATCCATGCTTTTCAGTCGCCTTGCCGACCTCACGGGATCGACTTAAAGGACCCGACGGCGGAGCGCCTCGCTCCAACCGCAGACTATTATAGCGGCGCACTGAAAAGTTACATGGCGATTTGTGTTAAAAATGTGGCGAAACAGGCGTGATCACGTCAATCGCCCAGCGGGTTCACCACCGCCCCGGCGAACAGGATCGCGCCGGTGGAGCGGTCCACGACGGCCACGATGAAGGGCCGGTCGCAGATGAACGGGATCGGCTTGGGACCCTCGCCGTCGTCCAGGGCCGCGCCCTCCACCATCACGACCTCGGTGGCCGCGGCGGCGCGGGTGCCCTCCTCGTCCAGCTGGAAGCGCACCTGCTGCAGCACGTCCGAAACCAGCAGCGGCGCGTCGCTGATGCCGGAGTAGTCGGCGTACTTCTCGCTGAACGGCACCCAGCAGCCCGACGCCACGATGGCGTCCACCAGGCTCTCCTCGGTGGAGAGGTCCAGCTTCGGCAGCGCCAGCGAAACGTTCTGCGGGTTCGGCTTGAACGTGAAGAACGAGTTGGGGTTCTCCGCCAGGTTGTTCAGCGCCCGCTTCAGGCCGCCCTCCGGCGGCAGCGCGATCATCAGCGCCAGGCCCCCGTTCATGTAGCCCTTGCACACCAGTTGCACGCCCATGCCCTCGCCGTACTGCGCGTAGGTCTCCTGGTGCATGAACGGCACGGTCACGTCGCCGTCGGGCGTGTGGAAGGCGTCGTCCCAGGTGTCGTCCGGCTCAAACGGCGAGGCCCACTCCGCCTCCATGGCCACGGCGTTCGCCAGCACCAGCTTCGCGCCGCCGTCCAGCGACAGCGGGATGTCCTCGATCAGGCCGTCCGTCTTTTCGCGCACCCAGTCCTTGACGGCCTCGGCCCCGGACAGCGGGAAGCGCTCGGCCTCGTAGGCGGAGGCGATGCGCGCCTCGTAGTCCGGCAGCAGCGCCAGGTCGTCGGCGACGAACGCGGCGTTGGCCCAGCGGACGCCGGCCTCCACGAGCGGCTCCGCCAGCGCGGCCACGGCGTCGGTGTCCTCCGCGCCCAGCGCCTTGAGCAGCTTTTGCCGGGTCTCGCCCTTCGCGCCGTCGGCGGCCATCGAAAGCGCCCATGCCAGGCTGACTGGCGAGACGAACGCGTTGCGCTTGCCGCCGGACAGCTCCAACAGCACCTTGTAGCCCAGCCGGGTCCCCGGCGCGGCCTCCGCCAGCGCCGAGGCGCACAAAAGCAGCAACAGGAAGATCGCAACAAACTTGCGCATGGAGACGCCTCCTTTGATTCACGGATGTGTAATGTGCTGAAACATCAGAATCTTTATTCAGAGAGACCAGATTGCCACGTCGACCCTTCGGGTCTCCTCGCAATGACGTACAACGAAGCGCTGTCGAACCACGTCATTGCGAGGAAGCCGTCAGGCTGACGTGGCAATCCGGGTCCTTTTGGGCGGGCGGCGCAACGCCGCCCTGACAACCCCTCAGTCGCCTGACGCTTTGCTAGGCCTTCGGCCGGCGACAGCTCCCCTTACACAGGGGAGCCAAGGCGCGGCAGCGGCTATCAACTCCTCACTCCTAACTCCTAACTCTCTCCACTCTTCGCTCTTCACTCTCAACTCTCTCAGTTTTCTCCCCTGACGCCGCGGATGAACGCGGCGACGTCCTTGGCGCCGTACAGCGCGCTGCCGGCGACGAGCATGTCCGCACCGGCGGCGACGAGGCGCGGCGCGGTGTCGAGGTTCACGCCGCCGTCCACCTCCACGATGGCATTGAGGCCCGCGTCGTCCAGCATGCGGCGCACGGCGGCCACCTTGTCGATGCATGCGGGGATCAGCTTCTGCCCGCCGAAGCCGGGGTTCACGGTCATCACCAGCGCCAGGTCGAAGTCGCCCAGCACGTAGCGCAGGGCCTCGTGCGAGGTGGCCGGGTTCAGCGCCACGCCCGCCATGCAGCCCGCGGCGCGGATCTGCTGCAGGCAGCGGTGCAGGTGCACGGTGGCCTCGGCGTGCACGGTGATGATCTTCGCGCCCGCGGCGGCAAAGGTCTCGATATGCTTTTCGGGTTTCACCACCATCAGGTGGGCGTCCACGGGCAGGCCGCAGGTGGCCGCGCGGCGGCACATCTCCGGCCCGAAGCTGACGTTCGGCACGAAGCTGCCGTCCATCACGTCGAAGTGCAGCCAGTCCGCGCCGGCCTCGGCCACGCGGCGGATGTCCTCGCCGATCTTCAGATAATCCGCCGCCAGCAGCGAAGGGGCAACCTTAATCATAGCGATCCCTCCATCTCTGTCTCATCTCGTCCAGCAGCACCGCGTAGCGCTCGTGCCGCCGGGGGTCGATCTCCCCCGCCGCCACGGCCTCGCGCACCGCGCAGCGCGGCTCGGTGGCGTGGTAGCAGGGCTGGAAAAAGCACTTGCCCTCGTAGGGCGCGAACTCCGGCCAGCCGTCCTTGAGCTCCACCGGATCGAACACGTCCGTCTCCAGCAGGCTGAACCCGGGCGTGTCCAGCACCATGCCGCCGCCCTCCACGGGGATCAGCTGGCAGTGGCGCGTGGTGTTCTTGCCGCGCTCGATTTTGTGCGACAGGTCGCCCGTCTCCAGGTCCAGGCCGTAGAGCGCGTTGATCATCGTGCTCTTCCCCGCGCCGGACTGCCCCGCCAGCGCGTGCGTCTTGCCGCGAAGCCGGGCGCGCAGCGCGTCCAGGCCCTCGCCCGTCTCGGCGCACACCAGCATCGGGGACACGTCCGCGCCGCGGTACTGTTCGGCGATCTTAGCCGCCCGCGCGCCGTCCAGGTCGCTCTTGTTCACGACCAGCTGGGCCGCGATGCCCGCGCGCCGGGCGTTCAGCAGCAGCCGGTCCACCATCATCAGGTCCGCCTGGGGCGTGGCCGCCGCGGCCACCACCACGATCACGTCGATGTTTGCCACCGGGGGGCGGACCAGCTCGTTGCGCCGCGGCAGGATGCGCAATATCCAGCCGTGCTCCTCGCCCTCGCCCGGGGACAGCTCCACCTCGTCGCCCACCTTGGGCTTCAGGCGCTCGCGCCGCAGCTTGCCCTGGGCGCGCAGCGTGTACAGCGCGCCGGATTCGTCCCGCGCGGTGTAAAACCCGCCTATGCCCTGCAATATGGTGCCGATGCGCGTCGTTGTCTGGGACATAGAAAACCTCCGGTTTTTTGAGAGTTTAGAGTTGAGAGTTTAGAGTTAAGTTATAGTATGTGGCTGCCGCGCAGCAAAACATATCATCGCGGGAACGAAGCATCGGTATGCCACAACTTTTGTGCGCGGCTATTTCACTAAACTCTTAACTCTTCACTCTAAACTCTATTCAAACTGCACCGTCTGCGTCTCCATCTCCACGCCGTCCATCGTGATCTGCACGGTGTGCTCGCCGGGCTCGGCGCTGGAGAGGGCGAGGCGGTAGGTGCCGGCGTTGAGCACGCCGTGGTAGACCTCCTGGGAGAGCCCGGAGGGCGCGGTCATGGTCAGCAGCACGTCGCTGCCGTTCAGCGGCACCACCACGGACAGCTTCGACGCCGGATAGTAGAGCGCCTCCTGCGCCGGACAGACGACGACGTCCACCGTCGCGCCCATCATCAGCGTCTCGCCCGGGGCCACGCTCTGGCTGACGACGCTGCCGGGCCGGGCGTCGGGAGCGGCCTCTTCGGTGACGGCGCCCAGCGCGAGGCCCTCCGCCTCGAGAAGCGCCTGCGCGTCCTCCATCTGCATGCCCGCAAGCGCCGGCGCGGGGATGCGCTGGCCGCTGACGGTGAAGATCACGGGCGTGTCCTTGGCCTGCGTGGTCTGCACCTCCGGGGACACGGCGATCACCGTGCCCACCGGCGCGTCGGACTCCACGTAGAGCGCCTCGACGCTCTCCACGCCCAATGCGCGCAGCGTCTCGGAGGCCTCGTCCAGCCTCTGCCCGACGCAGTCGTCCAGGTAGTACCACTGGGTGCCCCGGCTGACGGTGAGCGTCACCGGCGCGCTGGTCTTGACCCGCGCGCCCACGCGGCGCGACTGGCCGATGACGATGCCCTCCTCGTAGTCCTCGCTGTAGGCGTAGTCCAGCTCGCTCGCGCCGCCCAGCTGCTCCAGCGCGTCCTGCGCCAACAGCTGTTCCTGGCCCACCAGGTCGGGCATGACGTAGGTGTGCGCGGTGTTCAAAAAGTACCACACGCCCCCGGCGATCATCAGCACCACGCCGACCGCGATACAGGTGATCACCGCCTGCTTGATCTTGCGCCGGTCGCGCGCGCGCTTGCGGCGGCGCTCCTCCTTCTCGCGCTCCAGCTCGTCCGGGTCCTTGGGATAGACCACGAAGCCGCCCTGCGGATGCGAGATGCACTTGCGCAGGTCCGCGGCCATCTCGGCGGCGGTCTGGTAGCGCTTGGAGGCGTCCTTGCACAGCGCGCGCATCACCACCTCGTCCAGCGCCTTGGAGATGCCCTCCTGGTGGTCGCGCATAGACTTGGGCTCCTCGCTGACGTGCTTGAGCGCCACGGAAACGCTGGTCTCGCCATCGAAGGGCACCTGGCCCGTGAGCATCTCGTACATGACCACGCCCACGGAGTAGAGGTCGCTCTTCTCGTCGGCCACCTCGCCGCGCGCCTGCTCCGGGGAGAAGTAGTGCACGCTGCCCAGCACCGAGCCGTTGCTGCCCTCCTCGGTGGCGGTGGTCTGCGCTGCCTTCAGGCGGGCGATGCCGAAGTCGGCCACCTTCACGCGGCCCTGATTGTCCACCATGATGTTCTGGGGCTTGATGTCCCGGTGGACGATGCCGTTGCGGTGGGCGTGGTCCACGGCCGCGAGGATGCGGATGGCCATGCGGATGGCGGTATCCGGATGGATGGCGCCGCGCTGGCGGATCATCTCCTTCAGCGTCTGCCCGTCCACATACTCCATCACGATGTAGCGCATGTCGCCGTCGATGCCCACGTCCAGCATGTTCACGATGTTCTCGTGGCTCACCTTGCTGGCGGCCTCGGCCTCGCGGCTGAAGCGGCGCACAAACTCCTCGTCCGACTCGTACTCCGGACGCAGCACCTTGATGGCGACGATCCTGTTTTTCTTTTTATCGAAGGCGCGATAGACGACCGCCATGCCGCCGGTTCCGACGACGGCTTGCACGACATATCGGCCCGATATGACGTGTCCGATCATCTCGCGTCCGCCTCCTCAATCACAGCAAAGAGCGCCGTGATGTTGTCGGCGCCGCCGTTCTCCAGCGCGATGGACACCAGGTGCCTGAGCTTGTCCTCCCACGCCCTATCGGACATGGCGGTGCGCAGGATCTCCCGCTCTTCCACATAGTTGGTCATGCCGTCGCTGCACAGGAAGAAGGCGTCGCCGGGGCGCGCGCCCATCTGCACGATGTCGATCTGCACGCTCTCCTCGGTGCCCAGCGCGCGGGTGATGATGTTGCGCTTGGGGTGGATGCGGGCCTCGCGGGGCGTGATGAGCCCCTTCTGCACCATCTCCTCCACCAGCGTGTGGTCGGTGGTCACCTGCATGATGGCCCCGCGGCGCACGAGGTAGATGCGGCTGTCGCCCACGTGGGCCAGGTACACGGTCTCCCCCTGCTCGGCGAGGGCGGAGAAGGTGGTGCCCATGCCGCTCATCGACGCGTTCTCCAGCGCCGCCTGATAGACGGCGTCGTTGGCCAGCTCCACGGCGTCGTGCAGCGCCTCGGCCGTGATCTCGTCCACGGAGCGCATGTGCCCGGAGAACACCTGCACCGCCAGCGCGCTGGCCACCTCTCCAGCGTTGTGCCCGCCCATGCCGTCCGCCACGGCGCAGAAGCGCTCCCCCTCCCGGGGCGCGTAGTAGGAGTCCTCGTTGATCGGGCGCATCCTGCCGATATCCGTAATCGCGTAGACCTTCATGGGCGTGACCTCCAATGGCGTTGTGTCCGGTA
>CACYET010000073.1 GCA_902773515.1 uncultured Eubacteriales bacterium
CTTGACCTCCGGCAGGCGGCACCAGGGGGTGTTGCCCATCACGCCGTTGGTCCAGCAGCGGCTGACGGTGTCGAACATCACGTTCAGCGACGAGTTGCCGTAGATCATGATGTCCTTGGGGTTGTTCTCCATCATGTCGCCCAGCAGCTCGCGCGCCTCCTCGATACCCGACAGCTGGCCGTAGTTGCGGCAGTCGGTGCCGTCCTCGCAGGTCAGGTCCGAGCCGGAGTCCAGCACGTCCATCATCGCCATCGACAGGTCCAGCTGGTCCTTGCAGGGCACGCCGCGGCTCATGTTCAGGCTCATGCCCAGCGCTTGCAGCTTGCGGTATTCCGCCTTCAGCGCGTCCAGTTCCTCCTTCAGCTCGGCGGCGGACATTTCAATGTAGGGCTTCATGACGGGTCTCCTTTCATTTTTGCAGGAATAACGGCATTTTCATTCATTCATTGCCGGTCTTTGCGTCATATAAACGCGTCTTTACGGTTAATTTGAATCGCAAAAACCTAAATCCTGCATTTACGTTACCACAACCCGTGTGAAAAAGCAAGGGGTATTTTGTGTATTTTCGGAGAAGAAGGAGGGGCACTGCAAAAGCCTTCGCCACAGAGCAATGCGTTCGGCTTTGCCAAAAGAAAAGATCCTTCGACTTCGCTGCCGCTCCGCTCAGGATGACAAACGACGCGATACTCTGTCATTCTGAGCGAAGGCGCAGCCGAAGTCGAAGAATCTTTACCGTATCAAATTACTTTTGTACGGGTTTATCCTCTCAAAACTTCGTCGATCTCCCCCAGCTCCGCCTCCGACAGCGCCGGGAAATCCAGCGCCTTCACGTTCTCGGCGATCTGGCCGGGGCGGCTCGCGCCGATCAGCGCGGAGGTCACCACGTCGCGCCGCAGCACCCACTGCAGCGCCATCTGCGCCAGCGTCTGCCCGCGGCGCTCGGCCACGGCGTTGAGCTTCGCGGCCTTCGACACCTTCTCGGGCGTGATGGCGTCGGGCTTCAGGTAGCGCGGGTCGTGGGCGGCGCGGGAGTCCGCCGGGATGCCGTTCAGGTACTTGCTCGTCAGCAGCCCGTTCGCCAGCGGCGCGAACGCGATGCAGCCCACGCCCTCGCGCGCGAGCACCGCGTCCAGCCCGTTTTCGATCGAGCGGTTGAACATCGAGTAGTTCGGCTGGTGGATCAGCATCGGCGTGCCCAGCGCGCGCAAGGTGCGGATGGCTGTCTCGGCCTGCTGCGGGGCATAATAGTTCGAGATGCCCACGTACAGCGCCTTGCCGCTGCGCACGATCGAATCCAGCGCGCCCATGGTCTCCTCGATGGGCGTATCCGGATCGGGGCGGTGGTGGTAGAAGATGTCCACGTAGTCCAGGTGCATGCGCTTGAGCGACTGGTCGAGGCTGGCGACGAGATACTTGCGGCTGCCGTGGTCGCCGTAGGGGCCGGGCCACATGTCGTAGCCGGCCTTGGTGGAGATCACCAGCTCGTCGCGGTGGGTGTGCCAGTCGCGGTCCATGTGGACGCCGAAGTTGCGCTCCGCCTCGCCGTAGGGCGGGCCGTAGTTGTTGGCGAGGTCGAAGTGGGTGATGCCGCTGTCAAACGCCGTGCGCAGAAGGCTTTGCTGCACGGAGAAGGGCGTGATGTCGCCGAAGTTGTGCCACAGGCCGAGGCTGACGGCCGGGAGCATCAGGCCGCTACGGCCGCAGCGGCGATAGATCATGCGCTCGTAGCGCGTGTCGTCGGGTATGTACATGGGAGCGCTCCTTTCCGGTGGGGATGGCATCATTATACACGCCCGCGGGAGGGATGGCAAGCAAAACCCGGTCGCGGCTGCGCCGCGACCGGGGACGTTCCTCAGCCCTGCTGGGAATACTTCTGCTTCACCTGGCTGATCTGCTGCTGGTCGGCCTGCTGGCTGGGATACCAGCCCTTCTGCGCCATCTTGCGGTAGATGTCGCCCTGCATGCACAGGCTGTCGCTCAGCGCGCTGTCAAACGCCTGCTGCACGTTCTGCGTCGCGGACTCGATCGTGCCGTGCATATACAGGTCGCACGCGCCCTTCGTGGTCAACAGGATGTCCTCCATGATCATCTGGTCGTTCATCGCGTTTCCCTCCTTACACCAGATTGTAGAACCGGCTGAAAAGCTCCTGATGCTTGGCCATCAGCTGGTTCACCGTGTTCTTCAGCTCCGGGTCGGTCAGCTGGCCCATCGCCTGCTGGCACTGACTCTTCAAAAACTGCTCGTGTCCCAGCGCATCCTCGATATACTGCAACTCCTTGGGGCTCATGTCCCTCACCTCCTGTCTTCCCATGTTTCCCCGTTTTCGCGCGAAATATGCGCGATTTTGGCCCTCTATTTGCCGTTGACGGAGCGTTAAATCCATGATACAATATAAACATTCTTATAGGTAGACTAATATTCGAGGTGAGAAGCGTGACTATTGCGGATATGGTGAACATTTTGAACGCCAAGGTGCTGCGCGGGGCGGACAAGCTGGATACGCCCGTGTACACCGCCTGCTGTTCCGACCTGATGAGCGACGTGCTGGCCTTCGTCGACGAAAAGACCGTGCTGATCACGGGCCTGACCAACCCGCACGTCGTCCGAACGAGCGAGATGCTGGATCTGAAGTGCCTGGTGTTCGTCCGGGGCAAGATTCCCACCGAGGACATCCTCGACAACGCCGACGAGCAGGGCCTGGTGGTCATCACCTCCAAGCTGACGGCCTTCAGCGCGTGCGGCCTGCTCTACGACGCGGGCCTGCGGGGCGTGCCGGTGCCCACGGCCTGGGACGCGGAGGAATGACGATGGAGGAGTTGTTTCGCATCAGCTATCCCGTCGCCGCGGCGGACTACACCAGCGCCGGCAAGGCCAGCACCGACATCAAGCGCCGGCTGAAGCAGCTGGGCGTGAGCGGCGACGTGCTGCGCCGCGTGGCCGTGGCGTCCTATGAGGTGGAATTGAACCTGGTCATCCATTCGCTGGGCGGGGAGCTGACCCTGACGGTGTTCCCGGACGCCGCCCAGCTGGTGTCCGCGGACGTCGGCCCCGGCATCCCGGACCTCGAGATGGCCATGCGCGAGGGCTATTCCACCGCCAACGACGAGGCGCGCTCGCTGGGCTTCGGCGCCGGCATGGGCCTGCCCAACATGAAGCGCAACGCCGACGAGTTCTCGATCACCAGCGAGAAGGGCGTCGGCACCACCATCACCATGCTATTCCGGTTGCAATAATAGCGCGACCGCGCTGGAAAGGTAACAGGACCATCGCTATGTACGAAAACACGCGCTACCATTCCGTCCGCCTGGACAAGGACCTGTGCAAGGGCTGTACCAACTGCCTGACCCACTGTCCCACCGCGGCCATCCGCGTGCGCGGCGGACGCGCGCACATCCTCGATAACCTGTGCATCGACTGCGGCGAATGCATCCGCATCTGCGACTATCACGCCAAGGTGGCCTACACCGACGTGATGGACAACATCAAGGCCTTCAAATACGCCATCGCGCTGCCCGCGCCCTCGCTCTACGGCCAGTTCAGAGACCTGCCCCGGCCGGAGTACGTGCTCGAGGCGCTCAAGAAGATCGGCTTCGACGACGTGTTCGAGGTCGCCCGCGGCGCGGACATCGTTACGCGCGCCATCCGCGAAAAGATGAAGGACCCGAAGCTCCCCAAGCCGCTGATCTCCTCGGCCTGCCCCACCGTGGTCAGGCTGATCCAGGTGCGCTTTCCTGAGCTCATTGAAAACATCGTGGACATCCGCCAGCCGATGGAGGTCGCCGCCTCCGTCGCCCGCGCGGAGTTCTGCAAGAAGAAGGGCTGCAAGCCCGAGGACGTGGGCTGCTTCTTCATCACGCCGTGTCCTGCGAAGATGACCGCCATCCGCATGCCCATCGGCCAGAAGAAGTCGGAGCTGGACGGCGCGCTGTCCATGATGGAGATCTACGGCCTGCTCGTGCCCTACGTGAACGAGATGATCGAAAACCCGGACTACGAGCTCGCCACCGGCTACGGCGTCGGCTGGTGCACGTCCAACGGCGAGGCCTACGCGGTCTGCCCGGACAACAGCCTGTCCGTGGACGGCATCAACAACGTCATCCGCGTGCTGGAGGAGGTCGAGAACAACAAGCTGTCCGACCTGCTGTTCCTCGAGGGCAACGCCTGCGTGGGCGGCTGCGTGGGCGGCCCGCTGACGTTCGAGAACAGCTACGTGGCCAAGAACACCATCCGCAAGATGGTGCGCCGCATGCCGCCGACCCACCCGGACCAGGCCGTGAAGAGCGCGCTGCTGAACAAGTACCCGATGAAGAACGACCTGCCCTTCGAGCCCAACCCCTCGGAGAAGCTGGACGACAACATGGTCGAGGCGCTGCGCAAGATGAACCAGATGAACGAGATCATCAAGCGCCTGCCCGGCTACGACTGCGGCTCCTGCGGCTCGCCCACCTGCGCCACCTTCGCGGAGGACATCGTGCGCGGCTACGCCACCGAGATGGACTGCGTGCACCTGCTGCGCGAGCGACTGAAGGTGATGGCCGAGGACATGGTGGAGCTGGCCCAATCGAAACGCATATAGAACTCCCCCGCCATCAACTCCTCACTTCTCACTCAAACAGGAAGGAAGGTATCTGCCCATGAAAGTATCTGAACTGGCCGCCCTGATCGATGCCCGCAGCCTGACCGAGGGCGTCTCCGAAGACCGGGAGATCCTCTGCGGCTACGTGTGCGACCTTTTGAGCTGGGTCATGGCCCACGGCGAGGAGGGCATGGCCTGGGTCACCGTGCAGACCCATTTGAACGTCATCGCCGTGGCCGCGCTGGCGGAGATGGCCTGCGTGGTGCTGCCCGAGGGCATCACGATGGAGCAGGACGTGCTGGACAAGGCCATCGCCGAGGAGATGTGCGTGCTCACGTCCCCGCTGACGGCCTATGAGATCTGCGGCCGCCTGGCAGCCCAGGGCATTCCCGCCCACGGCTGACGATGGAAAGGCTCTACTGCGACCTGCACATCCACTCGTGCCTCTCCCCCTGCGGCAGCGACGACATGACGCCCGCCAACCTGTGCGGCATGGCGATGATCAAGGGCCTGAACATGATCGCGCTGACGGACCACAACTCCGCGCGCAACCTGCCCGCGGCGAAGGCCTGCTGCGACGCCTACGGGCTGCTGCTCATCCCCGGCATGGAGATCACCACCCGCGAGGAGGTGCACCTGCTGGGTTACTTCCCCACGGTGCCCTGCGCGCTGGAATTCAGCGAGTTTTTGCGCGGGCACATGCCGAAAAAGAAGAACAAGCCCTCGTTCTTCGGCAACCAGCTGGTGATGGACGAGGACGACAACGTGATCGCCGAGGAGGACGAGCTGCTCATCGGCGCGTCCGATTTGTCGCTGAGCGCGCTGGTGAAGCTGGTGCGCGAGGCCGGGGGCGTGCCCGTGCCGGCCCACATCAACCGCGGCTCGAACGGGCTGCTGATCAACCTGGGCTTCGTGCCCGAAGACCTGGACCTGACGGCGGTCGAGGTCTGGCGCGACCTGCCCTGCCCCCACACGCCGCAGGAGGGCCGCGTGGTGCTGCACTCGTCCGACGCGCACTACCTGGGCGACATCCTGGAGGCGAAGGAGACCGTCGAGCTGCCCGAGCGCTCGGTGGAGGCCTTCCTGGACTACCTGCGCAAGGGCAAATCGCCCGCGTGACTTACAAAAAATATGTAAACTCATTTACAAGTCATTTTGCGCATGTTATAATGGAGTGTAACGTTGTGAGCCCCGCTCATGAAGATAAAAAGGAGGTATTGACACCATCATGGATGACGAAAGGACGAAGTTTGCGGAGCTTGAAAAGCTCATCGCAGAGCACAAGGACCAGAAGGGCGCGTTGATGCCCGTTCTGCAGGGCGCGCAGGGCATCTTCGGCTGCGTGTCCGAGGACGTGCAGAAGGCCATCGCCGAGGGCCTGGGCGTCACTCTGGCCGAGGTGTACGGCGTTGCCACCTTCTACGCTCAGTTCTCCCTGCATCCCAAGGGGAAATACCTGATCAGCGTCTGTCTTGGCACTGCCTGCTACGTCAAGGGCAGCCAGAGCATCCTGGACAAGTTGAGCCAGGTGCTTGACATCCCGGTGGGCGGCACCACGCCGGATGGCAAGTTCACCCTTGAGGCGACCCGCTGCCTGGGCGCCTGCGGCCTCGCCCCGGTCATGATGATCAACGGCCAGGTCTACGGACGCCTGACGCCCGACGCCATTCCCGCCATCATCGACAAGTATAAGAACGACGACGGTGAGGTTGCGTGAAAGAGATCGCCCTGCACCTGCTGGACATCGTCCAGAACAGCGTGAAGGCCGGCGCGTCCCACGTGGACATCGGCTTTAGCCTCGACGGGAACGGAGCGCTGACGATGACCGTCCAAGACGACGGCTGCGGCATGTCGCCGGAGTTCGTCGAGCGCGTGAGGAGTCCGTTCGTCACCACGCGAACCACCCGCAAGGTCGGGCTGGGGATCCCGCTGCTGATGCAAAACGCCATGCAGTCCGGCGGGCGCGTGGACATTGAGAGCCAGGAGGGCGTGGGCACGACCATCACAGCCGTGTTCCAGACCGGCTCGATCGACTGCCTGCCCCTGGGCGATCTGGCCTCCACGATGGCCACGATCATCATGGGCAGCCCCGACAAGCCGGAGTTCTCCCTGCGGTGCGCGTCCCCCTCGGGGGAGATGGACTTCTCCACCGAGCAGATCCGCGCCGTGATGGACGGCGTCTCACTGGCGGAACCGGCCGTGGTGCAGTGGATCCAGGAATCCCTACAAGAAGAGATTGAACCGATTTTAGGAGGAATCATGTCATGAAATCATTGGCAGAGCTGGAAGCCATCCGCAAAGCGACGATTTCCAGGATCAACGTGCGTACCGAGGAAAAGGGCGAGACGACCCGCGTGGTCATCGGCATGGCCACCTGCGGCATCGCCGCGGGCGCGCGCCCGGTGATGCTGGCCTTCATGGACGAGATCCAGAAGCGCCAGCTGCCCCACGTGACCGTGTCCCAGACCGGCTGCGTCGGCATGTGCCGCCTGGAGCCCATGGTGGACGTCATCGTCCCGGGCAAGGAAAAGGTCACCTACGTTCACGTGAAGCCGGAGATGGTGCCGCGCATCGTGGCGGAGCACATCGTCAACGGCCGTCCCGTGCAGGAATTCACCATTGGTGCTGCTGAAAACGCTTGATCGGAGGAATAGAGAGGCATGGATATTTATCGCGCACACGTGCTCGTCTGCGGTGGTACGGGATGTTCGTCTTCCGGTTCCGCGACGCTGATCGAGCTGTTTGAACAGAAAATCGAGGAGTATGGCCTGGCGAAGGAAGTCAAGGTCATCCGCACGGGCTGCTTCGGCCTCTGCGAAGCCGGCCCCGTGGTCATCATCTATCCGGACGGCACCTTCTACAGCCGCGTGAAGCCCGAAAACGTGGAGGAGATCGTTTCCGAGCACCTGCTCAAGGGCCGCAAGGTGGAGCACCTGGTGTACACCGACCACGCCACCAAGGAGCAGAACGCCGAGAAGGCCCTGGAGGACATCAACTTCTACAAGCACCAGAAGCGCATCGCGCTGCGCAACTGCGGCGTGATCGACCCTGAGAACATCGACGAATACCTGGCCATGGACGGCTATCGCGCCCTGGAGAAGGCCCTGACCACCATGACGCGCGAGCAGGTCATCGATGAAGTGCTCAAGTCCGGCCTGCGCGGCCGCGGCGGCGCGGGCTTCCCCACCGGCATGAAGTGGAAGTTCGCCTACAACAGCGTCAACGACCAGAAGTACGTGGCCTGCAACGCCGACGAGGGCGACCCGGGCGCGTTCATGGACCGCTCCATCCTGGAGGGCGACCCGCACTCCGTGATCGAGGCCATGGCGATCGCCGGCTATGCCATCGGCGCCAGCGAGGGCTATATCTACGTCCGCGCCGAGTATCCCATCGCCGTCAAGCGCCTGCAGGTGGCCATCGGCCAGGCCGAGGAGTACGGCCTGCTGGGCGACAACATCTTTGAGACCGGCTTCAACTTCCACCTGTTCATCCGTCTCGGCGCCGGCGCGTTCGTCTGCGGCGAGGAGACGGCCCTGATGCACTCCATCGAGGGCAAGCGCGGCGAGCCGACCACCCGTCCCCCGTTCCCGGCGGTGAAGG
>CACYET010000074.1 GCA_902773515.1 uncultured Eubacteriales bacterium
GGTCTCGCCGCAGCCCGCGCAAGCGCCGGAGAACTCAAACAGCGGCTTCTTGAACTGGCTGTCCTTCACGGTCTTCACGTTCAGAGCGCCCTTGAACTCAGGCAGCTTCTGCGCGAACTCCCAGTTGGCCTCCTGAGCGTCCTGCGTGTGCAGGGGCTTCATGACCAGCGCGGGCTCCTTCTTGCCGCCCTTGTTGACGGGGCAGACCTTGGTGCAGTTCTCGCAGCCGGTGCAGTCCAGCACGGAGACCTGCATGCGGTACTGGTAGCCCTCGAAGGCCTTGCCCACGGCGGGCTTCATCTCGAAGCTCTTGGGCGCCTTCTTGGCGGACTTCTCGTCGATCAGGTAGGGACGGATGCAGGCGTGCGGGCAGACCATGGCGCAGTTGCCGCACTGGATGCAGCTGTCGATGTTCCACTCGGGGACCATCACGGCGATGCCGCGCTTCTCATACTTGGTGGTGCCGGTGGGCACGCGGCCGGCCGGATCCAGCTTGGAGACGGGCAGCTTGTCGCCTTCCTGGGCCAGGATGGGCTCGATGAAGGTCTTGAAGTAGGGATCGTCGGTGGTCTGGATGGCCACGGCGCCCTTGGTCGCGGTCGCCCACTTCTCGGGCACGGGGATCTCCACCAGGCCGGAGATGGCGATGTCGATGGCGTCCCAGTTCTTCTTGACGACCTCGTCGCCCTTCTTGCCGTAGGTCTTCTTGGCGTAGGCCTTCATGTACTCATCCGCCTTGTCGTAGGGGATGATGTCGGCCAGCTTGAAGAACGCGGCCTGCATGATGGTGTTGATGCGGCCACCCATGCCGACTTCCTTGGCCAGCTTGATGGCGTCGATGGTGTAGAACTTGGCGTGCTTCTTCGCCAGCAGCTGCTTCATGGTGGCGGGCAGCTCCTTCTCCATCTCCTTGGCCGTCCAGGGGCTGTTGAGCAGGAAGGTGCCGCCGTCCTTCAGCGCGGACACCATGTCATACTTGGTGACATAGGCCGGGTTGTGGCAGGCGATGAAGTCGGCGCTGTCGATCAGATAGGTGCTCTGGATCGGGTTGTCGCCGAAGCGCAGGTGGCTGATGGTGATGCCGCCGGACTTCTTGGAGTCATAGGCGAAGTAGGCCTGCGCATACTTGTCGGTGTGGTCGCCGATGATCTTGATGCTGTTCTTGTTGGCGCCGACGGTGCCGTCAGAGCCCAGGCCGTAGAACATGCAGCTCACGGTGCCCTTGGGGGCCACGTCCAGCGTGTCGCCCAGCGGCAGGGAGGTGTTCGTCACGTCGTCCACGATGCCCACGGTGAAGTGGTTCTTCGGGTTGGCCTTCTTCAGGTTGTCGTACACGGCCTTCACCATCGTGGGGTTGAACTCCTTGGAGCCCAGGCCGTAGCGGCCGCCCACGACCTTGATGTCGCCCTTGCCCGCCTCGAGCAGCGCGGAACAGACGTCCAGGTACAGCGGCTCGCCCAGGGAGCCGGATTCCTTGGTGCGGTCCAGCACGGCGATCTTCTTGCAGGTCTCGGGGATGGCGGCCAGGAAGTGCTTGATGGAGAAGGGGCGATACAGGTGCACCTTGATCAGGCCGACCTTCTGGCGATGCTTGTTCAGGTAGTTCACGGTCTCCTCGATGGCGTCGCAGCCGGAGCCCATGCAGATGATCACGCGGTCCGCGTCGGGCGCGCCCACGTAGTCGAACAGGTTGTACTTGCGGCCCGTCAGCTTGGCGACCTTCTTCATCACCTTCTCGACGATGGCCGGGGTGGCGTCGTAGTACTTGTTGGCAGCCTCGCGGCCCTGGAAGTAGATGTCGGGGTTCTGGGCGGTGCCGCGCTGATGCGGATGCTCGGGGTTCAGGCCGCCCTCGCGGAAGGCCTTGACCTTGTCCCAGTTGACCAGCTTCTTGATCTCGGCATAGCCGTCCTTGGGATCGATGGCGTCGATCTTCTGGATCTCATGGCTGGTGCGGAAGCCGTCGAAGAAGTGCAGGAACGGCACGGAAGCCTCGATGGCGGACAGGTGCGCCACCAGCGCCATGTCGGTCGCCTCCTGCACGGAGTTGGAGGCCAGCATCGCAAAGCCGGTCTGGCGGCAGGCCATGACGTCGCTGTGATCGCCAAAGATGTTCAGCGCGTGATACGCCAGCGCGCGCGCGGAGACGTGGAACACGCCCGGCATCAGCTCGCCGGAGATCTTGTACATGTTCGGGATCATCAGCAGAAGGCCCTGGGAAGCGGTGAACGTGGTGGTCATCGCGCCCGCGGCCAGCGAGCCGTGCACGGCGCCGGCGGCGCCCGCCTCGGACTGCATCTCGGCCACGCGGACCGTCTGGCCGAACAGGTTGAGACGCCCGTGGGCGGCCCACTCGTCGGCCACCTCGGCCATGGGGGAAGACGGGGTGATCGGGTAAATGGCGGCCACGTCGCTGAACGCATACGCGACATGGCTGACGGCGGTGTTGCCGTCAACGGTAAGTTTGATGCTCAACGGAATTTACCTCCTTTTAGATTTTCTGTTGAGTAAAGACATAAACCATCAGTATTATTATAAGGTGTTGATGTTGCAAAGTCAAGTAAAATAGGGAAGGATGCAAAAATGCCGTCGCAAGGCGACGGCATTTTCTCGTCCTTCCCTTTTATCCCTTCACCCCGCCCGCGGTCAGGCCGGCGGCGAGGTGCTTTTCGATGCACATGAACAGGATGACGACCGGGATGGTGGCCACGAGGGCGGCGGCGAAGAGGTACTGCCACTCGATCATGTTGAACGAGGAGAACTGGGTGATGCCCACGGTGATGGGCTTGTTGGCGGCGGTGGAGATCAGCACGGTGGAGATCGTGTACTCGTTCCAGGCGTTGATGAACACGAAGATCAGCGTGGTGACGATGCCGGGCGCGGCCATCGGCAAAAGCACGCGCAGCATGGCGCTGACGGTGTTGCAGCCGTCGATGCAGGCCGCCTGCTCCATCTCCGAGGAGATGGACACGAACGTGCCGCGCAGCAGCCAGATCGCGAACGCCTGGTTGAAGGCGGCGTTGATGAACATCAGGCCCCACACCGAGTCGTTCAGGTGGATGGCGTTCATCAGCCGCGAGATGCCGACCAGCAGCACCACCGGCGAGAACATCTGGCTCATGATCACGAAGCCCAGAAACGCCTTCTTGCCCGCGAAGCGCATGCGCGCCATCGCGTAGGCCGCCGGGATGCCGCACAGCAGCGCGATGCCCGTCGCGCCCACGGACAGCATCAGCGAATTCAGCAGGTAGCGGGGCACGCCGCGGTTGATGATGTCGCTCAAATTGCTCCACACCCACTTCGTGGGCAGCAGGTGCTGGAAGTACATGTCGGTGGTCTCGGCGTTGCTGCGAAAGCCGGTGATGACCATCACGTAGTAGGGGTAGAGGATCAGCGCGCACAGCGCGATGACGAACGCGTAGAGCAGCGCGCGCCGCAGCGCCTCGGCGGGATGGCCCTCCGAGAGCATCAGCGCGCCCAGCGTGAACGCCGCCAGCAGCGCGATGAGCGCGCGCAGCGCCCAGGTGGGTCCGTAGGCCACGCCGCCCATCAGGCTGAGCGTGTCCTCCCCCGCCGCGCCGTCGTACAGGAAGCGGTCGAGCTTCTCCAGCAGCGCCTCCAGCCCGGGCTTGGCAAAGCCGTCCGACGCCAGCTTGATCTGGCGGGAGAAGGCCAGGTTGCAGCCCATCATGAACACCGGGATCAAGAGCAGCGCCAGGAGCCCCAGCGCCGCGGCGATCCTCCTGGGGACGCGCTTCGAGGCGGGCAGCGTCGGCCAGTCCGTGGCCATGGCGCCCGGCAGGCCCGCGCCCAGCAGCGCCAGCGCCGCGACGAGGCAGATGAGCGCCGCCAGCAGCACCTTCCCGCAGCCCAGCCCCGAGGCGATGAACTGCCAGCCCGTGCGGCGCATCACCTCGCGAACCTCGAAGGCCACCATGCTGGTCTTTTCGCCCTTGGAGTTCGTGCGCTCGGTGACGTTCTCGACGATCTGGGGCATGCGGCCGGTGACCTCGGCGCGGCGGGCGGCCTCGGCCTCCACCTCGGCGCGGACCGCCTGATACTTTTCGTCGCCCACGAACGTGTTGCCGCTCTTCTTGGCGAACACCGTGGCGGAGAAGCGGTAGAGGGGCAGGCACAGCATCGCCAGCGCCAGCGCCGCCGCCAGCAGCGCGACGGCCAGCGCGCGCAGGTTCGCGCGGCGCACCGTTTCAGGCGTGCTCGGTCTCATTTACGCCTCCTCCTTCCGCATCGTGGTCATCATGTACGCCCCGGCGCACACGCAGAGGATCGCGAAGCCGATCACGCTCATGGCCGTGGCCGGGCCCTTCTGGTTGTCGTAGAAGGCCCGCATGTACAGAAGCGTCACCATCGTGTCGGTCTTGTTGGCGGGCGCGCCCTTGGTGATCGTGTAGATGATGGGGAACGAGTTGAACACGTAGATGATGTTCAGCACGGTGCACACCGTCAGCGACGGCTTCACCAGCGGGATCGTCACGTGCCGCAGCTTCTTCCAAAAGCCCGCGCCGTCCACGGTGGCGGCCTCGTAGTAGGCGTCGTCGATCGACTGCAGGCCCGCCAGCACCGTGAACGCCACGAACGGGATCGTGACGAATATGCCCACGCCGCACTCCCAGGCGAACTCGATCTGGTAGGTGGCGCGCCAGTTCACGGCGCTCTTGATCACGCCGAGGTTCAGCAGGATGTTGTTGAGGTTGCCGTATTCGCCCTTGATGATGTAGTTCCACACGGAGGCCTGGATCACCAGCGACGTGGCCCAGGGGAACACCACGATCGAGCGCGCCACCTTGCGGCCAAAGAACTTCGCGTTCAGCGCCATGGCGGTGATGAAGCCCAGCAGCGTGGACAGCCCCACCACCGACACCACCCACACGGCGGTATTCAGCATCACGGTGCCGAACGCCGGGTCGCGGAAGGCGTCGCGAAAGTTCTTCAGCCCGATGAAGCCCCGCACGACGCCGGACTTCGATATCTCGCTCACCGACAGCTTGAACACGATGCCGATGGGAAACACGACGAATATGCTCATCAGCAGCAGGCTGGGCAGCAGCCACAGGTAGGGCTCCCACTTGTGGCGGATCGGGATGGTGTTCATAGGCGACGCTCCTTTGTGAGGGGGTATTTAAGCCTTCCCCTCTGGGGAAGGTGGCGCGAAGCGCCGGATGAGGTCGATATGGTATGGCGTTGCGATTGTGCGCCGCCCGACCTCATCCGCCCCCTTCGGGGGCACCTTCCCCAGAGGGGAAGGCTTTTGGCCTTGCGCAATGGAATCCGCTCCCGGCCCCATGGGGTCGGGAGCGGAGAGGGTTTGGGTCTGAATCAGCGGGCTCAGCCGGCGATCTTCGCCTGCAGGTCGTCCAGCAGCGTCTTCACGTCGCCGCCGGTCAGGGCCTGCTGCTCCACGTCGATGACGCCCTGCTTGATGGCGTCCCAGTTGTCCAGCGCGGTGGGATAGAACTGGCAGGAATCCAGCACGGCCAGCCAGGCTTCGAAGGACGGGTCGGCCTCGACCAGCGCCGCGACGGAGCTGTTGACGGCGGGCAGGAAGCCCTCCATGGACACCCAGCCGACGTAGTTCTCGGGGGCGTAGAAGAAGGTGAGGAACTTGCCGATCGCCTCGTTGCGGGCGGCCTGATCCGGATACTCGTCGTCCTTGAAGGCCATCACGCGGTCCATGACGCCGGTCGCGCCGGGGGTGGCGCCCTCGTTCACGGGCAGCGCGGCGGTCTCCCAGTTCACCTCATAGCCCTTGTCGGCCAGGTAGCTGGGCAGCTGGTTGGGCGCGATGACCATCGCCAGCTTGCCGGCGCCGAACATATCCTGCAGGTCGTAGCGGGTCTGGGTGGCGGGGTTGGGGTTGGTGAAGCCCTTGTTGACCAGGCCGATGGCGAACTCAATGGCCTCGACGTTCTTGTCGCTGTTCAGGGCCACGTTGCCGTCCGCGTCCACGAAGCCGCCGTCGTTGTTCCACACATAGTAGCTGAACGCGGCCTGGCCTTCGTCGGTGGTCATGTCGATGCCCCAGGGATACACATCGCCGCCGTAGAAGTCGACGATGGCCTGGCAGGCGTCCTCGAGCTCGGCCCAGGTGGTGGGGATCTCGACGCCGACCTCGTCCAGGATGTCCTTGTTCACATACAGCGCGCGGGCGGAGGCCAGGTCCGGCACGGCCCACACGGTGTCGTCGATCACGGACTGGGCGATGAAGGAGGGGAAGAAGTCCTCAAACAGCTCGTCCGGGCAGTAGTCCTTCACGGGCAGCAGCAGGCCGTCCGCGGCGTAGTTCGCGAACACGTCGATGTTCAGGATGTCGGGGGCGTTGTTGTTCTGGATGCGGGTGGACACCTCGGTGTACACGTCGTTCCAGGAAACGACCTCCAGGTTCAGCTTGATGCCCGGGTTCTCGGCCTCGAACTTATCGACGAAGTTCGTACCGTCCATGCCCGTGCCCAGGAACCAGTCCTGCGTGTTGGGGCCGTACTGGCAAATGATGACGTCCAGGGTGATCTCGTCGCCCTCGGCGAACGCGACGCAGCCCAGCGCCAGCAGCATGACCAAAATCAGAGCAGCGATCTTTTTCATGGGTAATTCCTCCTGTTTTGAATTGGTACCGCGCTCATTATAGCACATCAGCGCTGTAATGTAAAGAAGGAATTAATTTTCAGTACCATCGCCGTCATGTCGTCGCGCCTGCCGCCGTCGCAGGCGGCGCCGGCGAGGTCGAGCGCGCGCTGGGACAGGCGGGCGGCGTCCTCCTCCGCGCCCGCGACGAGCATTTCCTCCAGCGCCTCGATCCCGGCGGCGTCCGCCACGCCGTCGCTCACCATCAAAACCGCGTCCCCGGGCATCAGCCGCGCCCGGGTGTGCTCGGGCCGCACCTGCTCCAGGATCCCCAGCGGCAGGCGGCCGCCCTCCACCCGCAGCGCCTCCCCGCCGCGGGCGATCATCGTGGGGCAGGCCGCCAGCTTCATAAACTCCGCCTCGCCGGTCATGAGGTTCAAAATCAGCAGGTCCGCCGTGGCGAACATGTCCTCGCCGCCGCGGTTCAGAAGCAGCGCGTTCACGGTCTCCACGGCCAGCGCGCACGGGGCCCCGGCCCCGGCGCAGGCTGCGGACTTCGCCGCAGGCATGCGGGCGATGGCCTCCGACCTGAACCTGTGCTCCCAGCGCGGCCTGTCCGAGCGCTTTGACAGCACCAACGGCGCGTCGAGCCTGCTGATGCCCTTCGGCGGGGCGCGGCAGCTGACGCCCATCCAGGCCATGGCCTCCCGCGTTCCCGTGGAGGGCGGCGAGAGCGGCACGGCCTCGGTGATGGCTTACGGCTTCGATCCCTTTGTCAGCTCGGCCAACCCGTGGCGCGGCGCGTACCTGGCGGTGGTGGATTCCATCGCGCGGCTGGTGGCGGCGGGCAACGGCACGGAAAACGTGCACCTGACCTTCCAGGAGTATTTCCAGCGCATGACAGACCAGCGCGCCTGGGGAGAGCCCCTTTCCGCGCTGCTGGGCGCGCTGGAGGCCCAGCTGGACTTCGGCGCGGCGGCCATCGGCGGCAAGGACAGCATGTCCGGCTCGTTCGAGGACATCCACGTGCCGCCCACGCTGGTGTCCTTCGCGGTGGGCGTATGCCCGGCGGACGACGTGAAGTCCGGCGAGTTCAAGCGCGCGGGCAGCGCCATCGGCTGGCTGAAGCCCCAATACCGCGCGAACGGCACGCCCGACCCGCAGAGCCAGAGGGCGCTGTTTGAAAAGGTGACGGACCTGCTGCGCTCCGGCAAGGCCCTGTCCGCCTGGGCGGTGGGCAAGGGCGGCGTCGCGGCTGCGGCGTTCCGCATGGCGCTGGGCAACGGCTTCGGCGTGCGCTTTGAGGAGAGCGCCCGGCTGTTCGACCCGCTGTACGGCAGCTTCCTGGTGGAGTACGCGGACGAGGGGGACGTCGAAAATGTGATCGGCCGAGTCACCGTGGACCGCACGTTCGCCCAGGGCGGCGCGAGCGTTTCCGCCGACGAGCTGGAAGCGCTGTATGAGAAGCGCCTGAACGGCGTGTTCCCGGCGACGGTGAAGAAGACCTGCGCTGCGCCCGAGGCGTTCAGCTTTGAGGCGACGACCCGCGTCAAGCCCGCGGTCCGCATCGCGAAGCCGCGGGTGCTGATCCCG
>CACYET010000075.1 GCA_902773515.1 uncultured Eubacteriales bacterium
CCCCGGCAGGGCGGACAGCCCGCGGTGCTCGCCCAGGTAGTCGCGGTCGAATATGATCTCGGTGCCGTCGGGGTTCTCGAAGCGCTGCTCCGGCTCGAACGCGCAGCCCAGGATGTCGCTGGTGACGATGCCGTCTCGGAAGTCGCCCAGGAAGTCGTACACGTTCGTCACGAGCACCGGCCGGCCGTCCTTCTCAGTAAGCTCCACCGTCACCTTCGCGTCGCTGTCCACATGGCCGTGCTTCTCGTGCTTGCTGACGGACGCGCCGCCAAAGTACGCGTTGCCCGACACCCACACCGGCAGGTGGCCGAAGTGCGCCGCGGCCAGCGCGCCCATGTTCGGCTCGTTGTCCGGCGAGAACGGCGCGAACCACTCCTCGTAGCTCGGGAAGATGTCGAACGGCGCGGTGCCGACCACCTGATAGTCCGGGTTCTGGGGCGTGAGCTTCTCGTCGGTGACGGGCCACTTCTGCACGAAGATGTTGTTGTAGATGCGGTCGTCGCCGTGCAGGATCGTCATGAAGCCCGCGACCTCGGTGCGGTGACGGATGTGGTACGGCGTGTAGCGCGGCTCGCGCTGGTCGTTCACGATGCTGTCCACGCCGGAGTTGATCAGGCCGAAGCCGCCGCACATCAGGTTGTGCACGCACGCGACGCCCTCGCTGGGCAGCACCGCCCCGGCCTTCGACAGCATCACGTTGTTGTCGATCAGCGTTGGGCCGTGGCCCACCTCGATGAACACGTCGCAGTTGAACATCGAGCCCATCGCCTGCGGGATGCCCTCCGGGCGCTGGTTGTCGTGCAGCAGGTTCTGGCTGATGCGCGCGCCCTGCGCCTCCCAGTCCAGCCAGATGCCCATGATGCAGTGGTGGATGTGGTTGCGCCGGATGGTCACGTCGATCGCTGCGTGCAGCTTGATGCCCGCGGTCTCCGCGCCGCCCAGCTGCTGGCTGTTGCACACGTGGTGGATGTGGCAGTCCTCGATGGTCGAGAACACGCCGCCCATGCGGCCCACGATGCCGGTCTGCTCGCAGTGGTGGATGTGGCAGCGCCGCACGATGTGGCTGCCGACCTTCTCCTTGACCCAGCCGTGGTACTGACCGCGGCAGACGGCGTCGCGCTCCATCTGCGTCGGGCTCTTCACGCGCTTGTGGAAGAAGTACATGTCGTTCTCGGGGTCGAGGTACTTGCCGAGGCTGATTCCGCAGCACTTGCCGCCCCAGACCTCACAGTCCTCGATGATCCAGCCCTTCGACCAGTGCGGGCCGATCAGCCCGTCCTGGTACGCCGCGGGCGGGGCCCAAGTCGTCGCGCCCTTGTTGATGTCGAAGCCGCTGACCGTGATATACCCGATGCCGTTCTCGTCCGGCATGAAGCAGTTGCGGCGCACGAGGATCTCCACCTTCTCGGCGTTCGGGTCGAGATCGTGGAAATTGGCGTAGAGCACCGTCTCGTCGCCGTCCTGCTCGGTGTACCACTTCCAGGTCGAAAGCTCGGCGTCGAACGCGCACGGGTCGGCCTCGGCCTTCTCGCAATCCTCGATGGAGTTCGTCTCGTACATCATCTGATCGTTGAGGAACACCGCGCCGGTGTGGCGCACCAGCGGCGCAAAGTACCAGTCGCCGCAGACGCGCGTGGTGTAGGGGTTGTAATCGCCGAACACGCCGTTGTTCACGCGGTTCACCCACACATTGCCCTTGAATCTCTGCCAGCCCGTGAGCTCCTCCGCGCCGGTGATCACCGCGCCCAGCGGTTCCACGGAGCGGTAGGTGATGCGCGCGTCCTCCGTGCCCGCGTTTCGGGGCGTCACCTTCTCGCGGTAGATGCCCGGCGCGACGAGGATCTCGTCGCCCGCCACGGCCACGCGCGCCGCGTCGTCGATGTGCTTAAAGGGCATTTCCTTCGTGCCGTTGCCGTCCCGGGAGGCCTTCGCGTTGACGTACCAGATCATGTTGTGCTTCCTCCTTATGCGTTGTCAGCGATCTTTTACCCAATAATAATATAAAACGCCCGTCCCAGTTCCCCTGGACGGGTGGAGATGAGGCCACTGCCTCGCGTCCCATCGCACTTGTTATTATCGCATGATCGCAGGCAAAAGTCAATACGCAACATGGCCCGGACGCCCGGTTTTCCGGCGCGAAAACCCTGCCGGTCGGGGGGTTGACTTCCGGAAAAATTTTACATATAATATATACAAAGGATACTTATCTGAAATCCAGCGGTAACCGAAGTCGTTTTCGCAGGTAACGAAACGCCGGACCGGAGCGGAAGTGGGTTGAGCGCATGAGCCAGGCGGCACAGACCAGCTTTGACAACTACATGGCGGCGGGCGATATTGGCGTGATCGCCATATGCCTTGTCATGGTCATACTGCTGATGACGTCCTACGTCAGCCGCACGCGCAGCTTCTGCATCTTCATGTCCATCGTCGGCTTCCTGGTGGGCGCTTCCCTGGTCAACATCTCCTCTCACAGCCTCCTGTCCAGAAACGATCCCGCGCTGTACAACCTGGCCTACGCGATGCACGTCCTCTACCACGCGCTGCTGTTCATCGTGTTCTTCCTGTTCGCGCTGTACACCACCGTGGTCTCCGGCATGGAGCGCCGAAGGGCGAGAGGCGTCGCGATCGCGGCCGCGCTGCTGCTTATCGGCATCGTGGGCGTGGACGTGTTCCGCGCCGCCACCGGCGCGGGCTTCAAGATCGTCGAGGGCCGGATGGTCGTCTGCAACGTCAACCTGTTCATGATCGGCTACGTGCTGTACATCCTTCTGCTGCTGGTGCTGCTGCGCCGGGTGCAAAACCTGCTGTACAAGCGCGTGCTCTACGGCTTTTACGGCACGATGGCCGTGTCGGTGCTGATCCGCTTCGGCCAGCTGGCCCTGAACCAGTCCTCGCTGACGACGATGACCTTCGTGTTCCCCGTGATCGCCATGCTGTACATCATGCACTCCAATCCCTACAACGTCACCCTCGGTTCGGTGGACGTGCGGGCGATGGAGGACATGGTGCGCAACATGTACGCCCGGAAGGTGCCGTTCATCTACCTGAGCCTGCTGCTGCCGGACTACGACGGCGAGGGCAAGGAGCTGCCGGACGTGATCCGCGCGTCCGTGCGCCGCTTCTCCGGCGACTACTTCCGCAGCGGCGTGCTGTTCCAGATCGGCAACGGCCAGGTGGTGCTGATGGTGCCGACGCGCCGCAACCCGGACTACGAAAAGCGCATCGAGAAGATCCTGGAGAGCTTCCAACGGCAGTATCGGCGCTTCCGCCTCCCCTACAAGATCGTGATCGGCGAATCCGTGGATGAGATCAGCCGCAAGAACGAATACGCCAGCCTGATCCGCAGCATCCAGCGCGGCCTGCCGGAGAACACGGTGTACCGCGTCGGCCCGGAAGACATCGCGCGCTTCAACCGCGAGGAGTACATCCTGGGCCAGCTGGCGGACATCTACAACCGGCGGGACATGAACGACCCGCGCGTGCTGGCGTTCTGCCAGCCGGTGTTCAACCTGCAAACCGGCCGCTTTGACACGGCGGAAGCGCTGATGCGCCTGCGTCTGGACGAGGCTGGCATGGTGTTCCCGGACCAGTTCATCCCGCTGGCCGAGAGTCAAGGCTACATCCACGTGCTGACGGAGATCATCCTGCACAAGACCTGCAAGGAGATCGGCCGCCTGACGGAGGAGGGCTACCAGATCGCCCGGATCAGCGTGAACGTGTCGGTGCTGGAGTTGAAGGACGACGACTTCTGCGGCGACATCAGCCACATCATCCAGGCCAATTCCATCGACGGCGCGAAGATCGCCATCGAGCTGACCGAGTCCGGCAGCGAGGCGGACTTCATACTGATGAAGGAGAAGATCGAACAGCTGCGCGGGCAGGGCATCCAGTTCTACCTGGACGACTTCGGCACCGGCTACTCCAACATGGAGCGCATCATGGAGCTGCCGTTCGACATCATCAAGTTCGACCGCTCGCTGGTCATCGCCAGCGGCGCCGGCGAGCGCTCGGAGCGGATCGTGGAAAACCTGGCCCACATGTTCCGCGACATGGAATACTCCGTGCTCTACGAGGGCGTGGAGGACGAGGGCGACGAGGTGCGCTGCCGCGGGATGTCCGCCTCCTACCTCCAGGGCTACAAGTATTCCCGCCCCGTGCCGATCGAACGCCTGCGCAACTTCCTGCCGAAGGCCGGGTAGGCGGGCGTGCGCCTCTGTTTCAGCGCTTCACGTTTTCTTGTAGAATACCCCTTCTCAGTCACGACAAGGCGGCAATCCCATTAGGGATTGCCGCCTTGAAACCGATGATCACTCCCACTCGACAAGATATCTTTGATAATATCTATATTTGTTTATCTATATGATTTAGTATTATTCTTATTTGGATATTTCTCCTCTTGTCCATCTTTTTCTCATGGCTTTCAGTATCAAAACAGTATCACGCGTGATACTATGATTACGCATGAGTGCTCTATCATCACCTTCATTATATCGCGATGCCCTGATCAATTCAAGCTTTTCCTGTCCGCTTTGTCCTTTTTCCACGTTTTCAGCATCGATCCATCTGTTTGGCAGTTTCTGCTGAGCTATTGCTCCTTATGACCGTTGTCCAAGTCATGCACTTGACCATGTCCGATCATCCAAAACTACTCCCCGAAAAAGCCATTTTCGCTGTACTTGGCCCATTTGAGATACATTCTTCACAAGACCTGTCAGGAGATCAAGCGCCTCCTGCAGGACGGCTTCCGGCTTTCACGGGTGAGCGTGAATGTTTCCGTCCTTGAGTTGAAGGACGAGTCCTTCTGCGACGACATCATCCGCATCATTGACGCCAGCGGAATATCCACCGACAGAATCGCCGTCGAGCTGACTGAAACGCGCACGGAAGCGGATTTCATCCTCATGAAAAAGATGATCGAGGCGTTGCGGCAGCAGGGGATCCAGTTCTATCTGGACGATTTCGGCACTGGCTATTCCAATATGGAGCGCATCATGGAACCGCCCTTTGACATCATCAAATTTGACCGCTCGCTGGTCATCGCCAGCGGGGCCGCCGACCGATCCGAAAAGATCGTGGAAAAGCTGGCGCATATGTTCAAGGGCATGGATTATTCCGTGCTCTACGAGGGCGTGGAGAACGACCGGGACGAGCGGCGCTGCAGGGAAATGTTCGCGTCCTTCCTGCAAGGGTATAAGTACTCCCGGCCCGTGCCGATCGAGCAGTTGAGAGATTTTTTGCCGAAGGCGTGACGGAGGCTGTCCGTTGTCCCGGCATCCCGTTTTGGGAGGTTAACATATGGGTATCATCAATCAGACCAGAGAACAGGGCCTTTCCCTTCGCAGGACGTTCCTGCTGATGCTCTGCATTTCCATCGCGCTTACGGCGCTTTTGCTGTTCACCGCGTTCAGAACGATTCGATCCTACAACAGGCTATCCGACGCGACGGACATCTATATCGATCTCCAGGAGGCTGCGGACAGCCTGATGAAGGCTTCCGATTACCTGACGGACGAGGCGCAGTGCTATACCGTCCTCGGCGATCGCAGATACATGGAGAACTAGTTCACCGAGGCGGAGGTGACGCGCCGGCGCAATCAGGCGATCGAAACCATGGAGGGCCGCCTGCCCGATTCTGAGGCGCTGGTGGCGCTCAAGAGCGCCATGAAGGAATCCGTCGCGCTGATGGATCGGGAATACTATGCCATGACGCTGATGCTGCTCGCGCAGGGCGATGAAAACGTCCCCGAGGCCATGAAGGATGTCGTCATTTCGCCGGAAGACATGGCATTGTCGCCGGAGGACAAGGAACAACTGGCCCGCACGATGATGCACGACGCGGGGTATTACGATCAAAAGAACATGATCCGCTCCCATTTGTCGGAATGCATTGAAGAATTAAAGACAGGGACCCGCAGAACGCAGAGCTCGATGGCCGCGAGGGTCCACAGAGAGCTGGTGGTGATGGTCGTACTGATCGTCTTTCAATCCCTCGCCATCATTCTTCTGCTGTGGGTGACGACGGACCTCGGCATCAACCCGCTGCTCCAGGCGGTGGAACATATCAAGCGCGATCAGAAGCTGCCCATTACCGGCGCGCATGAATTCCGGTATCTCGCGGGCACATACAACAACATGTATTCCGCCTACAAGAAGAGCATCGACAACCTGTCCTACAAGGCATCGCACGACGAGCTGACCGGCGTGTACAACCGTTCCGGCTACGATCGGACCTTGCGACCACGGCGTTCCTCCTGTTCGACGCGGACCAGTTCAAGCGCGTCAACGACGACCACGGCCATGAGGTCGGCGACCTCGTATTGCAAAAGATAGCCAGGACGCTGTCAGAATACTTTCGCGCCGACGACTATATCTGCCGCATCGGCGGCGACGAGTTTATGGTGCTGATGGTGCACATAACCAAGGACGTCCGGCATCTCATCGAGAGCAAGGTCATTCATATCAACGAAGACCTGGCGAAAACCGAGGACGGCTTGCCCCCCGTTTCCGTCAGCGTCGGCGTGGCGCTGTGCCGGGAGGCCGACAATCCGCAGGAGCTGTTCCACGACGCGGACGTGGCGCTCTACTACGTCAAGGACCACGGGCGTCACGGCTGCTGCTTCTATGAACCGGAAATGAGGGACAAGCCGGAGGGAAGGGACTGAGTTTTAAACAATTACAGCATTATCCCGCGATCTGCTTTTCCAGCGTGTCGAACAGGGCCTCGGGCTGCACGGGCTTGGACAGGTGCGCGTTCAGGCCGGCCTGCATGCTGCGCTGAACGTCCTCGTCAAAGGCGTTTGCTGTCAGCGCGATGATCGGGATCGTTCGGGCGTCCTCGCGGTCCATGGCGCGTATGGTTCGCGTGGCCTCGAGGCCGTCCATCTCCGGCATGCGCATGTCCATGAGGATCGCGTCGTAGTATCCGGCGGGATGCGCCGCGAACTTCTCCACGGCGATCCTGCCGTTTTCGGCCACGTCCACGTCGATCTCGCGCATGCTGAGCACCATCACCATGATCTCCGTGTTCACCGCGACATCCTCCGCCAGCAGCACGTGTCGGCCCTTCAGGTCCGCGCGGTTGACGACGAGCGCCGCGTTCTTGCGCCGGAAGGCGTCCCGGAACTGGTCCAGCACGCTCCCGGCAAACAGCGGCTTCGGCACAAAGGTATCAACCCCGGCGCTGCGCGCCTCGTCCGCCACCTCGTCCCAGTTGTAGGAGGTCAGTATGATGATCGGCGTGTCGTGGCCCACCACCGACCGGATCTGCCGCGTCGTCTCCACGCCGTCCATCCCGGGCATCTTCCAGTCGATCAGCAGCAGGTCGTAGCCCTCCCTGCGCGCGTGGCGCAGCTTCACCCTCTCAAGGCCCTGCTCGCCCGATTCCGCCACGTCGCAGCTGATGCCGACCTGCCCCAGTATGATCTGGGCGTGCTCCAGCGCGATGGGGTCGTCGTCGATCACCAGCACGCTCATCTCGTGGGGATTGAGGTCCCCCTCCTTCATGATGCCGTTCATGTGGTCCGATTCGCCCAGCGTCACCGTCACGGTAAAGGTCGTGCCGACGCCCTTTTCGCTCTGCACGTCGATGCGACCGTTCATCAGCTCGACGATGCTCTTGGTGATCGGCATGCCCAGCCCCGTGCTGCCGTAGCGGTTCGTGGAGGAGGTGTCCTCCTGGCTGAACGCGTCGAACAGGTGCGGCAGGTATTCCTCGCTCATGCCGATGCCGGTGTCCCGGAAGGTGAGCTTGAGCGTCACCTTCCCGTCGTACCGCTGCTTTTCCTCGATCAGGAAGGTCACCGTGCCGCCCTCCGGCGTGAACTTGACGGCGTTGCCCAGTATGTTGATCATGACCTGCTTGAGCTTCATCTCGTCGCCGGTGTAATAGTCGTCCACCTTCCCGACGGTGCGGCAGTCGTAGCGCAGCCCCTTCTCCCGGCACTGGCCGCTGATGATCGTATTGATCTGCTCCAGCATCTTGGCAAAGGAGAACTCGTCGTTCTTGATCACCATCCTGCCCGACTCAATGCGCGACATATCCAGTA
>CACYET010000076.1:0-7948 GCA_902773515.1 uncultured Eubacteriales bacterium
GCAGCTGGGCGCGTACAACAGCCGTTGGGCCTGCGTGCGCGTGGACGGCGTGACCGGCTTTATGCCGCTGGACGCTCTGGAGCTGAACGCGGAGGAGGCTCCCGCGAAGGACGACGGCGTCAGCTACCTGGAGTGCGAGGCCGAAGCCACCGCGCGGCTGGAGCTGTACGGGAGCGCCGACCTGACCGGCGACGCGCTGGCGGACGTGAACAAGGGCGCGCGGCTGCACGTGTACGCGTTCAACCGGTCCGTGGCCTATGTGGAGTACGGCGGCGTGCGCGGCTTCGTGGCGCTGCGCTATCTGAACAAAATCGATTGACCGTTGAAAAAAAGCGCCCGATGCGCTACAATAGGGGTATCAACGCCTTGCAGGGGCGGCGAAACGCCGCCCCTGCGCGATATCATCGCCACTCAGGCAAAGGGGCATTCGCATGAAGATACTGAAACGCCTGTTCCTGTTCGCGGCGGCCGCGGCGCTCCTCGGCGTCGGCTTTGCCGAGCCGATGGATACCGAGCTGCTGGTGGACATGACCTCCGACGAGATCTCCCGCATGGAGCTGCGCCTGTGGGAGCTGGGCTATTTGTCCGACGACTACGACGGCGTGTTCGACGCCCAGACGCGCGCGGCACTGGAGAGCTTCCAGCAGGCCAACGGCCTGGAGGTGACCGGCGCGGCCGACGACGCCACGCGCCAGCGGCTGAACAGCGCCGACGCGCTCTCCCGCCAGGGCTATCTGAGCCGCTTCACCAACGCCTACGCCCAGATGACGCCGCTGGAGAAGGGCAGCACCAGCAACGACGTGCTGTCGGTGCAGCGCAAGCTGAAGGAGTACGGCTACTTCCCCGGCGAGCCGGACGGCATCTTCAGCGACGCCACGCGCCAGGCGGTGGAGAGCTTCCAGATGGTGAACGGCCTGCCGGTGACCGGCGTGGCCGACGGCGCGGTGCTGATGCGGCTGATGGCGGATTCCCCCATCACCTGGCCCGCGTTCCTCAGCGAGATGAGCGCCGCCGAGGGCGATTCGGGGCTGAACGTGTACGTGCTGCAGCGCAAGCTGGCCTCCCTGGGCTACTTCACCGGCAGCTGCACCGCCAATTTCGGCGAGCTGACCCGCGAGGCCCTCAAAGCCTACCAGCGCGACCGGGGCCTGGACGCCACCGGCAAGGCCGACGCCGTCACGTGGTCCGCGCTCTACGCCGAGGCCGCCGCCCAGCCCTCGCTGGCGCTGAAGGCCGGCGACTACGGCGACAACATCCGCCAGATCCAGGAGCGGCTCAACGCGCTGGGCTTCTTTGACCACGAGATCACCGGCGTGTTCGGCTACACCACCGAGACCGCCGCGCGGCTGTTCCAGATGGCCGCGAACCTGAAGCCCACGGGCGAGATCGACAGCGAAACGCTCGCGCTGCTCAGCAGCGACGGAGCGGTGTCGATGCTGGACGGCATCGTGCAACAGCGCTTCCAGCTGATGCTGGACGCCGCGAACGCCGACGCGCAGGCCGCCGTCGCCCGGCGCGCCGGGGAGCTGGTCGGGGCCACCTTCGGCAGCGAGGACGACGAGCTGTACCCCGGCTTCGCGTTCGTGCAGTACGTGTGCGTGTCGGCGGGGCTGCCCGTCACGTTCCCGGAGGATCTCATCCGCATGGCCGACCGCCAGGTGGAGACCATCGCCGCCGTGGAGCCCGGCGACATCGTGGCCTTCCAGAGCGCCAGCGCCGACGCCGTCACGATCCGGCTGGCCGTGGGCGCGGGCGACAGCCAGGTGATCTGCACCACCGCGGAGGGCGGCTGGGTCGTGCTCAGCTACATGGACGAGATGGAAGGCGCGACGGTGTACTGCTGGGACGCGGACTAGGAATTGTGGCGGGCGCCGCAACGGCGCCCCTACAACCCCTCCGGCCCTGACGGGCCACCTCCCCTTACACAGGGGAGGCAAGAGAAGTCGCGGTAGCCTCAGCTCCCCTGTGGCTCCCCTGTGTAAGGGGAGCTGTCAGCGCAGCTGACTGAGGGGTTGTCCCCCGTTTCCGCCATTCACTCCTCACTCCTAACTCCTCACTTCCGAAAGCCATGTGTGATTCAAATTCAATCTTTCTCCTTCCCGGCGAGCGCCTGGACGATCTGCAGACGAACGGCATGAAGCTGATCCAGCGGCCGGACGCCTTCCGCTTCGGCACGGACAGCGTGCTGCTGGCGGACTTTGCCGCGCCGCGTAAGGGCGAGAGGGCCGTCGACCTGGGCTGCGGCACCGGGGCGATCGCGCTGCTGATGGCCGCGCACCAGCCGGATTGCGAGGTGGACGCCGTGGAGCTCCAGAGCGATATCGCCGACATGGCCGCGCGCAGCGTGGCCCTCAACCGCCTGGAGGGCCGCGTGCGCGTGCACTGCCTGGACATGCGCGAGGCCTGGCGGATGCTGGGCGCGGGACGCCGCTCGCTGGCGGTGTGCAACCCGCCCTACGGCAGGAGCGGCGCGGCGCTGGAGAGCCAGAGCGAGGCCAAGCGCATCGCCCGCCACGAGGGCGACCTCACGCCCGCGGACCTCGCCCGATCCGCCGCGATGCTGCTGAAGAACGGCGGGCGCTTTTGCGCCATCTACCCCGCCCCGCGCGCCTACGAGCTGATGCGGGCCATGGACGGCGCGGGCATCGCGCCCAAGCGCCTGCGCACCGTGCATGGCGTGGCGGGCCGCGCGCCGAAGTTCGTGCTGCTGGAGGGCGTCAGGCAGGGCGGCGAGGGCCTGCACTGGCTGGAGCCGCTGGTGCTGCGCAACGCGGACGGAACGTTCACCGAGGAGTGGCATAGGATCTACGACTGACCAAAAGCCTTCCCCTCTGGGGAAGGTGGCACGACCGAAGGGAGTGACGGATGAGGTCTTTTGCGTATGACTGCGCACCTTTATCATAAAAGAGGCGCGAGGCAACGTGTCGGAGACCTCTTCCGCCCCTGACGGGGCACCTTCCCCAAAGGGGAAGGCTTGGAAAATTAACACACCGCGCTTGACAGGCGCGGCTTCCCGGGCCTACAATATTCCCAGCGCAAAACAGGGGAGCCTAGAGCTGAGATTTACGCGGAGCGTATAAACCCTTTTACCTGATCCGGGTAATGCCGGCGTAGGGAGTTTGGCAACAACGCAGACCACATGTGTTCGCACCTGCTTTGCACGGCGGGTGCCTTTGTTTTTGCGCAATACACTGTACGGAGGAGCAAGACATGAACACCACTTATTCCAAGACCCGCATCCTGGTGGAGTGCGCGCTGATGATCGCGCTGTCCACGGTCCTGTCGATGATCAAGATCATCCAGATGCCCTACGGCGGCGGCGTCACGCCGCTGGCCATGCTGCCCATCATATTGGTGAGCTTCCGTCACGGCACCCGCTGGGGCCTGCTGACGGCGTTCGTCGACAGCGTGCTGCAGCTGGTTCTGGGCCTGAACAACCTCGGCTACTGCGCCACGTTCTTGAGCCAGGTCGGCTGCATCCTGCTGGACTACATCCTGGCCTACAGCGTGCTCGGCTTCGCCTTCGCCATCAGCAAGCCCTTCAAGAACCGCATCGTGGGCGTGTGCGTGGGCGTCGGCGCGGTGTGCCTGCTGCGCCTGGTGTGCGCGTGGCTGTCCGGCATGGTGATCTGGGGCAGCTACCAGTCCTACTACGAGTGGGCCGCCAACCTGCCCATCTGGCTCTACAGCCTGATCTACAACGGCAACTACCTGCTGCCGGAGACCGTGCTGACCATCATCGGCGCGGTGCTGCTGGTCAAGGGCGCGCCGAAGCTGTTTGACCGGCAGGTGGCGTAAAAGAGATACAGTCTCTATCTCAGTATATATATCCTCATAGGAAAACGACCTCTTCCGTCACGGCTTCGCCGTGCCACCTTCCCCTAAAGGGGAAGGCTATGGAGTGCAACGCCGCGCCTACAGGCAGCCTTCCCCTTTAGGGGAAGGCTATGGAGTGCAACGCCGCGCCTACAGACAGCCTTCCCCTTTAGGGGAAGGCTATGGACTGCAACGCCGCGCTTACAGACAGCCTTCCCCTTTAGGGGAAGGCTATGGAGTGCAACACAGCGCCTACAGGCAGCCTTCCCCTTTAGGGGAAGGTGCTGAGCGCAGCGAAGCGGAAGAGGTCGTTTTCCTGCTCGCATACTGCATGACTACACGTGAAGCCTCACGCCTCCGGCAAAAACACATCCTCCCGCCCCTGCTCCACCAGCATCATCGCGGCGGAGAGCAGCAGCGCCAGGTGTTGGCCGGGGTCGTCGAGGGGGATATCAAAGTCCTCGCGCATGCGCTTGACGCGGTAGAGCACGGTGTTGCGGTGCGTGAACAGCCGCGCGCAGGTCTCCTGCAGGGAGTGGTGGCAGATCAGGTAGGTGTAGAGCGTCAGGCAGTAGAGCGTGCCCTCCTCCTTATCGCGCTCGCCCAGCGCGCGCACGGCGGGAAGCGCCAGGTCGCGCCGCGCCTCCAGCTGCTTCAGCTGCATCAGCGCCTGGTAGTCCTCGGCGCGCACGGCGAACGGATGCGGCATGCGCGGCAGCAGCAGCTCCATCAGCTCGCGCATGGCCGAATAGACCTCCGGCAGCGCGAACAGGCGCTCCACCGGCGCGGAGATCACGATGCGCAGGTTGAACTGCGCGGACAGGCCCTTGAACAGGTGCATGTCCGGGTCGCTGTTCAGGAAGAACACCACGCCGCCGTCGTGGATCAGCGGCCGCGACATCGGGAACACGTCCAATATCGTGCTGCGCAGCGCGTTTTCCGACCAGTTCGTCGAACGGTACAGCTCCAGGTTCGCCAGCGCGATGCGCCGCGGCGCGAGGTACTTCAGGCCCGCGCTGGCGGCCTGCAGCTCAAACAGCGATTCGTCGGTGAAGCGACCCTCCAGCAGGTGTTGCAGCACCGACTCCTCGGTGCTCTGGATGCTGCTGCCGCGGTTCACCTCCAGCATCAGCTGCTTCGCCAGCGCCGATTCCACGGCCTGGAACAGGCGCGCGTCCTCCAGCTCCAGCCGGTTGCCCACGTCCACCAGGATCAGGTAGCCCACCGGCGCGCCGCCCGTCACCAGCAGCGAAAAGCGCCGGCGGTACGGGCTGTCCTCCAGGGTGACGTAGTGCGCCTGCGCGTCGCTGCCCGCCAGGATGCTGCCCGTCTCGTAGCTCAGGCTGCCGCTCTCGATGGACGTGCGAAAGGGCAGGTCCTCAAAATCGGCTGGCGCGTGCCATGAGACCGCGTGAAAGGCCATGTCCACCACCATCACCGGGCAGGCGAACAGCGCCGAGGCGTCCCGGACCAGCAGGTCCAGGTCGTCGCTGTTCATAAAGTCGTCCAAAAAAGTATTCAGGTCCGTAACGCCCACCCCCTATGCTGTGCTGGCAGCACAAATCCTTCTGCAAATATTATACTCAAAGCATGGTGCAAAATCAAGCGCCGCGGCTATAATATTTCTTGTACCGAGCGAACGGTACGACAAAATCCAATCCCCCGGCGCGCGCCGGGCAGCGGTTGGCGACGAGCAGAAAGGATGCGATATCATGATGCTTCTGAAGAACGCGAAGGATATAGATAATCTGGTCGAGGCGGTGAACAAGTGCCGCGACGACGTGATCCTGCGCTCCACCGACGGACGCGAGGAGTTCAACCTGAAGAGCGTGCTCTCCCGCTACATGGCCATCGGCGAGCTGTGCAAGGACCACGGCGACAACTACGAGGTGTTCTGCATGAACAAGGCCGACGAGAACTACATGCTGCAGTTCTTCATGAACCTCAGCCACGTGAACGCCAAGTGCGCCTGATCGGATGATCGAACCGGCGCGGGCCCCGCAAACGCGGGGCCCGCTGCTTTTTTGCGCTCCGCCCGTTTTTTCCCTTGCCTCATCGGGGATTGTGTTTTATAATGAATCATACGAACCTTTCCGGGAGGCCGCTATGCCCAACACGAAATTCACGCTGCCCGCGCTGCGGGAGCACCTGCGCCGATACCTCTGGATCTACCTGGTCGGCATCGCCGTTTGCCTGGTGGGAACGGGCCTGCTGTGGACCACCACCGAGCCCCGCCCCGCCTTCGACGAGACGGTGGTCGTGTACCTGGCGGACATCTCCTCCAACCCGGAGCCGCTCGCGCCCGTCGCGCAGGACATGTTCGAGGCCGTCCAGGCCTACGACGAGAAGATCAAGCTGGTGGAGTTCCAGAACCTCAACTTCATCGGCGACGACTACACCAGCTCGATGCTGCTGATGACGCGGCTGACCGTGGGCGAGGGCGACGCCTTCCTCGCCAGTCCCGATGCGACTCAGGCGCTGGTGCGCTCGGAGATCCTCGTGGACCTGGAGGAGTACGTGAACGGGGGCTGGCTCGCCGACTACGGCCTGGAGCCTTATTACGCCGACTGGACCGACGAGGAGAGCGGCGAACACCACCACTACCTCGCCGGCCTGAAGCTGGACAGCGTGGACGCGCTGATCGAGATGGGCGCGTTCAACAACGAGGGCGCGTGCCTGTGCGTGGCCCAGAACGGCGGCAACGTGGACGCCACGATGGTGGCGCTGGAGACGATGATGAAGGATTTGACGGAGGGCAAATATGCTGCGGCAGACGATACAGAACCGGCAGCCTAAGGGCCTGCAGGGCGCGGGACTGGTGCTGCTCGTGGCGCTGGCGGCCGTCGCGGGCTCGGCGTTCTTCACGCGCATGCAGGCGCGGCTGGGCGCGTGGGCCTCGGCGCTGTTCATCGCCTACGGCTGCGCCATCGCCTGGTTCCTGCTGAACTGGTACGCGCTGCGCTTCGTGTACGCCGCCAACGCCGACTGCCTGCGCGTGTGTCGCGCCTACGGCAAGCGCGAGCGCTTCATGGTGGACGTGTGGCTCAATCAGGTCGTCGCCTACGGCGCGCCCGACGAGGTCAAACAGCGCTGTCCCGACGCGCCCGTCTCGCAGGCCACCCGCGCCCAGTGCGAGCTTGCGCCCCTCGCCCTCGCCTACAAACAGGACGGCAAGACCCGCATCCTCGTGATCCAGCCGGACGAGAACATGCGGGCGCACCTGATGGGGGTATTGAAGAAGAAAAAGTAAATCAAACGCCTTCCCCTATGGGGAAGGCGTTTGATTTTCCTCATTCCGCCATCCCGCCCCACACCCAGCCGATCCGGCCATTCCAGTGGACGGCGCGCCAGCCGTCCGGGGTGCTCCTGCCGGCGCAGAGGAGGGCGTCGCCCCTGTGGACCACGCCCAGCGGCGCGGAACCGGCGCAAGGCGCGGCGCGCACGAAGGCGTTGGCCGACAGCCGCAGCGCCGCCACGGTTCAGTCCTCGCCGCCGAAGAAGCCCGCGCGGCGCAGGCCCTCGGCGCACAGGTCCACGATCTGCTCCAGGCTGCCGCCGCGCATGACGCAGGCGTCGATCAGCGCGCCCGCGTCGCGCACCGACAGCTCCGGCTGCTCCTCCGCCAGCCCCGCCCACAGCAGCAGCCGCGTGGCGCTGAACTGCCGGTCCATCAGCCGGTCGATGGGCATGCCCGCCCGGTCCTCCAGCGCGCACAGGCTGTTCACCGAGTAGCGCAGCTTGAACGTCTTGCCCGCCAGCTCCACCGTCTGCACGGAATCGTTCTCATTCATGTCCTCGTCCTCCCTCCCCGCATCCGGGTCGTTTTACGGCTCTTTGAACCGTATTCGGTTAATTCTGAGTATATACCGTTTACGGTTATTTCTGGCCGTCGCCGCGCAAATTTAAACCCGTGTTCGGTTAAAAACGGTTGTCCGACGCGCGGGAAACGTGGTATAATGCCCGGTGAAAGGGAAGATCCTTCGACTTCGCTTCGCTCCGCTCAGGATGACCGGCACCGCGATCAATGTCATTCCGAGCGGAGGCGCAACCGAAGTCAAAGAATCTTGTCACCTGACAAGGGGGTGCGGCGCATGGAGCTGAGCGCGAAGCTGGCATAAAATAACAAAAAAAA
>CACYET010000076.1:8021-10624 GCA_902773515.1 uncultured Eubacteriales bacterium
GCCACGCTCGCGGCGCTGGCGGCGGCGCTGGGCTGCCCGCTGGCCGAGCTCTGCCCGCGGTGCGCCGCCGCGCCGGACGAGATCCCCGGCGTGTACAGGGCCGGGTCGGGCCTGCGCAACGCCGAGAGCCTGCTGCCCGTCCAGCGCCGGACGGTGCCGCTGCTGGGGGCCATCGCGGCGGGCCAGCCCATCTACGCCGAGCAGGCGCTGGACGCGGCGTGCGACGCCGCCCTGCGCTGCGACTTCGCGCTGCGCGTGAAGGGCGACAGCATGATCGGCGCGCGCATCCGGGACGGCGACATCGTGTTCATCCGCGCGCAGGACGACGTGGACGACGGCCAGATCGCCGCCGTGGTGATCGACGATGAGGCCACGCTGAAGCGCGTCTACCACATCAGAGACGGCCTGCAGCTGCTGTCGGAGAACCCCCGCTACCCGCCCATGGTGTTTACGTTCAGGGACCACGGCACGATCCGCATACTGGGCCGCGCCGTGGGCTTCACCAGCCAACTGTGATTCCGAGAGGAGAGGTGCATATCCATGTCCATCGCCCGCGTGCGCGAATACCTGGGCCGCTACGGCCTGGACGGCGACATCCTTGAGTTTGCGACCAGCAGCGCCACGGTGAAGCTCGCCGCCGAGGCCGCCGGGGTCACCCCCGCCCGCATCGCCAAGTCGCTGAGCTTCATGCTGCCAGACGGGCCGATCCTGGTGGTGGCCGCCGGGGACGCCAAGGTGGACAACCCGCGCTTCAAGGCGCAGTTCCACGCCAAGGCAAAGATGCTGTCGTTCGACGAGTGCGCCGCGCTGATCGGCCACGGCGTCGGCGGCGTGTGCCCGTTCGCGATCAACGACGGCGTGCGCACGTACCTGGACGAGTCGCTCCGGCGCTTTGACACCGTGTTTCCCGCCTGCGGCAGCGCCAACAGCGCCATCGAACTCTCCCCCGACCGCCTGGCCGAGGTCGCGCAGAACTGCCAGGGCTGGGTGGACGTGTGCAAGGGGTGGCGGGAGGAATGAGGGGAAGAGTTGAGAGTGGAGAGTTTAGAGTGGAGAGTGAGCTGTAGGGACGCCATAATTGGCGTCCGTTGACGCTGCCGCGCTCATTTTCCGCAGGGGCGGCGATGCGCCGCTTGGATCGGTCCCACCGCCCGCCCATAATGAAATGTAAAAGATCCTTCGCTACGCTCAGGATGACAACGACGGGACAACCGTCAACCATGTCATCCTGAGCGTAGCGCTGCCACAGGCCTAGCGCAGCGTCAAGGATCGTTTGCCATCCGCCCGCCACATATTTTGATTTTATGAATATATGTTGACAAAGCATTGCATTAATGGTATAATTATTACGGTTTTATGACAAGAACCATCGAAATTACGGAATCCTGGAGTGCAAATACCATGAATACAATGCGTAAGCCACGGATACTGCTGACCCTGCTGCTGCTTCTGGCGCTGCTGATCGCGGGCGTGCCCGCCGCGCGCGCCGAGAGCTTCCAGGCGGTCGTCTCCGTGGATTCGATGCAGGTGTACGCCACCCAGTCGCCCTACCAGTCGCTGGGCACGCTGCCCCGGGGCACGGAAGTGACCGTGAAGGCCTACGAGGGCTACGTGGCGCTGATCAGCTACGGCGGGAAGAAGGGCCTGGCGCAGGTGAGCGACATGACTGTGAAGAGCGCCACCGAGGCGCAGACCGCCCAGGCCACGCAGACCACGCCCATGGTCGCCACCTGCCAGACCCGCTTCTACAAGAAGGCCGACGCCTCCTCCAGCTACGCCGCCGTCAGCGAGGGCGCGTCCGTGGAGCTGATCGCGGTCAATGGCAAGTGCGCGAAGGTGAACTACAACGGCAAGGTGGGCTACATGCTCTACAGCCACCTGGGCGAGCCCGGCACTACAACGCAGAGCGCTGCCGACGACACGCCCGTGCAGACCGGCAATGCGCCCGTCGCCGCCAGCCGCAACAGCCGCGTCTACGCCAGCGCCAGCCTGTCCGGCGACAGCGTGGCCGTCGGCAAGGGCACGAAGATGACGCTGCTGGCCATCCGCGGCGACTGCGCCATGGTGGAAAAGAGCGGGGCCATCGGCTACATGCCGCTGTCCCACCTGGAGAGCGCCTCCTCCAGCGCCCAGACCGCCTCGACCAAGGCCAATCCTTTCCCCGCGGACAGCAACGAGCACACCATCTACGCCTTCCTGATCGGCGAGATGGGCTACAACCGCGCGGCGGCGATGGGCGTGATGGCGAACATCAAGTACGAGTCCGGCTATCGCCCGGTGTGCGACGGCGACCGCGGCACCAGCTACGGCATCTGCCAGTGGCACGCGGGCCGCAAGAACAACCTGATCGCCTACTGCGAGGAGAACATGCTGGACTACACCACGCTGGAGGGCCAGCTGCGCTTCTTCAAGTACGAGATCACCACCCGCTATTCGTCCGTGCACGCCTACTTAAAGAGCGTGGAGAACACCGCCGAGGGCGCCTATGACGCGGCCTACTACTTCTGCTTCAACTTTGAGGCCCCCGCCAATCGCACCGCCCAGTCCACCAAGCGCGGCAACTACGCCAGGGACACCCTGTTCCCGAAGACGAAGTGACCGAC
>CACYET010000077.1 GCA_902773515.1 uncultured Eubacteriales bacterium
TTTCCTTGACTTGCAGCCAGTAAGCCTGCGGAAAATCGCCTTGAATTGCAGCCTGATACGCTCGAAACTGCATCTCCCGGCATTTAGAAACACACTCTAATTTGATCCAGGGAAATATCGAATAAAGTTGCGAGTTGAACAACAATTCAAAGCTGGGATACTGCCCTTCGTTTTCGATGGCTTGAATATGTCGCGGTGCATAACCGATTATCCCGGCAAGCTGCTCGCGGGTCATCCCCTTCGCTTCTCGGGCCTTTTTGATCGCTTGACCAATCGGCATAAAGTCAAATTCAAACCTTCCCTTTTGATCTGCCATAACAACGCACATATTTAATAACTGCCTATTGATTCCGTGGTCTGTTTGGTGTTATAATCAGTATAATAATATGTATACTGGGAGGATGTGTCATGTCCGAAAGCAACGCGGGTTCCGCCGTCGACAAAAAGCTCGTTCTGCTGGTCGAGGATGAAGTCGTCAATCGTGAAATGCTGGGCTTCATCCTGCAGGATCAGTATGAGCTGCTGTATGCCGAGACAGGCGAAACGGCGATCAACATCATTTGCGCGCAGGAGCGCCCGCTGAGCCTGGTGCTGCTCGATCTGAACCTTCCCGATCTGCACGGTCTGGACATTCTGCGCCGGCTGAAGCAGGAGGGCCGTCTGGACCAGCTGCCCGTGATCGTGCTGACCGCTGACAAGGAGGCGGAGGTCGAGAGCCTGACCATCGGCGCGAACGACTTCATTCCCAAGCCGTATCCGAGGCCAGAGGTGATACTGGCGCGCGTGAAGCGCACCATCGAGCTCTCCGAGGGGCGCTTCATCATCGGGCAGACCGAGCGCGACCCGCTGACCGGCCTTTATAACCGGGAGTTCTTCTATCGCTACGCGGAGCAGTATGACGCGCGCCGCCCGGATCAGGTCATGGACGCCATCGTGGTCAACGTCAACCACTTCCACCTGATCAACGAGCGCTACGGACGCCCCTACGGCGACGAGGTGCTCCGGCGCATCGCGGAGAAGGCGCGCGCCCTCGTTCACGACGAGGGCGGGCTGGCGTGCCGCCGGGAGGCGGACACCTTTTTGATCTACTGCCCGCACCGCTCCGATTATACGGACATGCTGGACGCCATCTCCGACGGCGCGGCCGGCGAGGGCAAGGCGGAGAACGTCGTGCGCCTGCGGATGGGCGTCTATCCCAGGGCTGACAGGAGCCTGGACATCGAGCGCCGGTTTGACCGGGCCAAGCTGGCCTCGGACACGGTGCGCAGCACGTTCACGAAGGCGGTGGCCATCTACGACAGCGCGCTGCATGAGTCGGCCATATTCGCCGAGCAGCTGCTGATCGACTTCCCGAAGGCCATCGAGGAGGGGCAGTTCCTCGTCCACTACCAGCCCAAATACGACATTCGCGGCGAGCAGCCCGTGCTCAACAGCGCGGAGGCGCTCGTGCGCTGGCAGCACCCGGAGTTCGGCATGATCAACCCGGGTATATTCATACCGCTGTTCGAGCAGAACGGCCTGATCCAGCAGTTGGACAGCTACGTCTGGCGCGCCGCGGCCGCCCAGATGCGCAACTGGCGAGATCGGCTGGGCGTCTTCGTGCCCGTGTCCGTGAACGTGTCCCGCGTGGATATGTACGACCCGAACCTGGTCCAGACCATGCAGGCTCTGGTGCGCGAGCACGGGCTGGCGCAAAAGGAGCTGATGCTGGAGGTGACGGAATCCGCCTACACGGAGGACTCCAACTACATCATCCAGACGGTGGAAGGCTTTCGGAACGTCGGCTTCTTCATCGAAATGGACGACTTCGGCTCGGGTTATTCCTCGCTGAACATGCTGTCCACGCTGCCCATCGACGCCCTCAAGCTGGACATGCAGTTCATTCGCAACGCCTTTAAGAACGGCAAGAACACCAAGATGCTGGCCATCGTCATCGAGATCGCGGCCTCGCTTTCCGTGCCGGTCATCGCCGAGGGCGTGGAGACGGCGGAGCAGCTGTTCACCCTCAAGGCCATGGGCTGCGACATCGTGCAGGGCTACTACTTCTCCAAGCCCGTGCCGCCGGACAAGTTCGAGGCGTTCCTGCTCGAAAAGCAGAAGACCGCGAGCGTCGCCGCTCCCGTACGAACGCGCAAGCTGCGAAGTCTCTCCCACGACCGCTTTACCTACGAGGCCATGCACGATCCGCTGACCGGGCTCTACAACCACAGCGGCTTCGACCTGTACCTGCAGGGCGCCGACCTGGAGCACACGGCGCTGGTGCTGGCCGACATCAACGGCTTTGGCGACGTGGTCGCGAAGAGCGGGCGGGCGACGGGCGAGCAGATCGTCCGGCGCGCCGCGGAGGCCCTGAAGGAGAGCTTCCGGTCGTCCGACTGCATCTGCCGCATCTGCGAAGACGAGTTTGCCGTGATCCTCAGCCGGGTGGACAGCGCCCAGAGGGACACGATCTTCGAGGAGATTCGCTCGGCCTGCGACGGGCTGCGCGCGGAAAAGGACGGCGTGCCCGCGGTGTCGCTGAGCGTCGGCGTCGCCTTCGGGGATCGGGAGAATCCGAGTGGGGATATCTTCCACGACGCGGATATCGCACTGAATCGGGCCAAGAAGGCGCGGCAAAACCGCTGCGAGATGTATTAGAATGGTCGCAGACAAAAAGACAATGCATGACAGTATTCTTCGGAGGTGGCTTTGAATGACCCTTGAATCCCTGAAGGCCTACGGCGCGAACACGGAGGAAGGCCTGGCCCGGTGCATGAACAACGAGGCGTTTTACCTGAGGATGGTGAATCTCGCGCTGGCGGACAGGAACTTTGACGAATTGAAGCGGGCGATGGACGCCGGGGACGCCCGCGCCGCCTTTGAGGCCGCGCACGCGCTGAAGGGCTCCATCGGTAATGTGGCGCTGACGCCCATCTATCAGCCGGTCTGCGCGCTGACGGAGCTGCTGCGCGGCGCGGACGCGGTTGGGGACGGCGGCGAAACGCTGCTCAAAGAGATCATGGAGCAGCGGGAGAAGGCGCGGGCGCTGTAATTCTTTCCCGAGACGACCACAGGGAATGTGAGGGATGTACATGGATTCCAATGCGCATACGAAGCTGGGCGCGCGGCTCTCCCCCTTCGGCGCGTGGGCTTTCGCGCTGGGCACGGCGGTGGGCTGGGGCTCGCTGGTGGTGACGGCCAACAGCTATCTGGGACAGGCTGGCCCGTGGGGCAGCGTGCTGGGCATGGTGGTCGGCGCGCTGATCATGCTGGTCGTCGCCCGCAACTATTCTTATCTGATGCAGATCTATCCCGACGCGGGCGGCGCCTACACCTACAGCCGGGAGGTGTTCGGCTACGACCACGGCTTTCTGACCGGCTGGTTCCTGACGCTGACGTACCTGGCCGTGCTCTGGGCCAACGCCACGTCGATCCCGCTGTTCACGCGCTACTTCCTGGGCGGCGTGTTGCAGATCGGGAAGATGTACACGATCTTCGGCTACGACGTGTATTTCGGCGAGACGGTGGTGACCATCGCGGCCATCGTGCTGACGGTGCTGCTGTGCACGCGCAGCCACAAGCTGACGGTGAAGCTGATGGAGGTGCTGGTGTGCGTGTTCTTCGCCGGCATCGCGGCGGTGTTCGCCGTTTCGATGCTGGGACTCAAGATCACCATGCAGCCCCATTACCTGCCCGATTCCGGGGTGATCTCCCAGATCGTCAAGATCGCGGTCATCACCCCGTGGGCGTTCATCGGCTTTGAGAGCATCTCCCACCGCGCGGAGGAGTTCAGCTTTTCGCGCTCCAAGATATTCCGTGTGCTCGTGGCGGCGACCGTCGCCACGGCGCTTCTGTACATATTCGTGACGCTGCTGTCGGTCACGGCCTATCCGGAGCGCTACGGCTCCTGGCTGGAGTACATCCGCGACCGCGGCAACCTCTCCGGCCTCGAGGCGCTGCCCGGCTTCTACGCCGCGCACCACTACATGGGCGACGCGGGCGTCTGGGTGCTGATGGCCTCGCTGATGGCGCTGATCCTGACCAGCCTCATCGGCAATATCACCTGCCTGAGCCGCCTGTTGTACGCCCAGAGCCTGGACGGCATACTGCCCAAGAAGATCTCCGAGCTGAACGACAAGGGCGTGCCGGCCAACGCCATGAAGCTCATCGGCGCGGTGTCGGTGCTCGTTCCCTTCGTGGGCCGCACGGCCATCGGTTGGATCGTGGACGTGACCACCATCGGCGCGACGCTGGTATACGGCTTCGTCTCCGCCGCGGCCCTCAAGACGGCGAAGCAGCGCCGCGACGGCATCGAAAAGTGGACGGGGCGCGTCGGCCTGTGGCTGATGGTCGGCTTCGGGCTGTACGTGCTGCTGCCGAACCTGATCTCCACCGGCTCCATGGAGCGCGAGACGTACTTCCTGTTCGTGGTCTGGAGCATATTGGGCTTCCTGTTCTTCCGGACCATCCTTCGCCACGATAAGGAAAAGCGCTTCGGCGGGTCGATCGTGGTGTGGATCGCGCTGCTGTCACTGGTGCTGCTGATCAGCCTGATCTGGATGAAGCAGTCCATGATCCTATCCAACGACAAGATGCTCGGCAACATCAAGGCCTACTACGCCGAGATCGGCGACGTCTCGCGCATGGCGGACGAGGCGTACATCGAGGAACAGGCGAACTGGCTGGATCGCGAGAACACCAACACGCTTTTGATGGCCATCATCATGTTCGCCATCGCCGTAGGCATGATGTTCTCCAACCACGCCTACCTGAGCAAGCGGGCGAAGGAAAGCGAGCTGGCCGCGAACATCGACCCGATGACCGGCGTAAAGAGCAAGCACGCCTACCTGACGAAGGAGCGCGAGATCAACGCCGGCATATCGGGCGGCAACGGCCGGGATTTCGCCATCGCGGTGTGCGACGTGAACGGCCTCAAGAAGATCAACGACACCCTCGGCCACAAGGCCGGCGACGAGTACATCTGCAAGGCGTCGGAAATGATCTGCGACATCTTCCAGCACAGCCCGGTCTATCGCACCGGCGGCGACGAGTTCGTGGTCATCCTCACGGACCGGGATTACGCCGTCCGCAGGGAGCTGATGAAGGTGCTGCACGACCGGTCGGTGTCCCATATTTCTACCGGCGGCGTGGTGGTGTCCGGCGGCCTCTCGGATTTCACACCGGGCGAGGACGCCAGCTTCCACCATGTGTTCGAGCGCGCCGACGCGCTGATGTACGAGGAAAAGCAGCTGTTGAAGGGGCTGGGCTCCATCACGCGCGACGAAACGCCCGAAGAAGAAGAGAAGCCCGTCGACCAGGCTTCCATACTGAACGTGCAGAAGAAGATCATGGTGGTGGAGGACGAGGAGGTCAACCGCCTGATGCTCGGCAACGCGCTGGAGGCAGATTATGAGATCCTCTACGCCGCCGACGGCATAGAGGCGATGCAGCTGGCCGATGAGAACCAGTCCGAGCTGGCGCTGATGCTGCTGGATCTGCAAATGCCGCGCATGAACGGCATGGAGGTGCTCCGGGCCATCAAGGAGGACGCTGCCCTCCGGCACATTCCCATCATCGTGCTGACCGCCGATCAGCAGGCGGAGCTGGAATGCCTGAAAATCGGGGCCGTGGACTTCATCCCCAAGCCCTATCCCGCCTGGGAGATCGTCAAGGCCCGCGTGGACCGCTGCATCGAGCTTTCGGAGAGCCGGGAGACCATCAAGTCCACCGAGCGCGACAGCCTGACGAAGCTGTACAACATCGACTACTTCCTGCGCTTTGTGGGCATGTACGACACGCACTACCCGGATATGGCCATGGACTGCGTGGTGGTGGACATCAACCAGTTCCACATGATCAACGAGCGCTACGGCAAGGTCTACGCGGACGAGATCCTCCGAAAGGTCGGCGAGCGCATCCGCACCGCCGCCCGAAAGGTGGGCGGCGTGGGCTGCCGCCAGGGCGCGGACACGTTCCTGCTGTACTGCCCCTATGTGGAGGATCACACGCCGCTGATGAACCGTCTGTCGGAGGACCTCGCCGAGGACGAGGTCGTCGCCAACCGCGTGCGGCTGCGCATGGGCGTCTACCAGCAGGTGGACAAGGAGCTGGACATCGAGCGGCGCTTCGACCGGGCCAAGATGGCCGCCGACGCCGTCAAGGGCGGGAACGCCCGGGCCATCGGCATCTACAACGACGAGATGCACAAGGCGGCGCTGTACCGCGACCGGCTGCTGGAGGATTTCCAGACCTCCGTCAAAAACGGCCGCTTCAAGGTCTACTTCCAGCCCAAGTATGACATACGGCCCGAAGCGCCGGTGCTGGCCAGCGCCGAGGCGCTCGTGCGCTGGGATCATCCCGAGCTGGGCATGATCAGCCCCGCCCAGTTCATCCCGCTGCTGGAGGACAGCGGCCTGATCCTGGAGCTGGACCAGTTCGTCTGGCATGAGACGGCGAAGCGCATCCGTCAGTGGAAGGACAAGTTCGGCTTCTCCGTGCCGGTGTCGGTGAACGTCTCCCGCATCGACATGCTCAACCCCAACCTCAAGGGCATTTTCAACGAGATACTGACCGAGTTTGGGCTGAGCACCAGGGACATCATGCTGGAAATCACCGAATCCGCCTACACCGGCAAATCCGAGCAGGTGCTGTCCACCGCGCGCGAGCTGCGCGGCATGGGCATGGGGTTCCGCATCGAAATGGACGACTTCGGCACGGGGTATTCCTCCCTGGGCATGCTGCGCAAGCTGCCCATCGACGCGCTCAAGCTGGACATGTCCTTCGTGCGCAGCGCCTTTGGCGAGACCCGCGACGTGCGCATGATCGAGTTGATCATCGACATCGCCGAATACCTGCACGTGCCCGTGGTGGCCGAGGGCGTGGAGACCGAGGAGCAGCTCATTGCCCTGAAGGAGCTCGGGTGCGACTACGTGCAGGGCTACTACTTCTCCAAGCCCGTTCCCGCCCGCGACTTTGAGCGCTTCCTGATCGAGCGCGGCGAGCAGGGCACCGGGACTGAGAACTGAATGTTGCAGATGGGGAGACGACCTCTTCCGACCCGCCTGCGGCGGGCCACCTTCCCCTGAACCGCAGGCTCCGCCTGCTGGGGAAGGCATGCGGCGCAGCTTTCCCAAAGCCTTCCCCAGCGACCAGAGGGAGCGGTTCAGGGGAAGGTGGCCTCGAAGAGGCCGGAAGAGGTCGTTCCCGAAAAGCAAATGATGTCGCCCCGTGAAACACCTCCGCTTTCCCCGCCCCTGCCACAATACGACCCACAGGAGATGTTGCAGCATGGAAACCAGAAGAACGCACACCACACTGATCGTCGCCATCGGGTGCATCATCCTGGCGATCGTACTGATTGGCGGGACAGTCTGGATGAGCCGAAGCGCCCACAGGGACACGGATAATGCCGTTCGATCCGTAAGCCTGCTGTATCTGGACGAGCTGGCGGCGCGCCGGGAGCGGGTCGTCGAGGACAACCTCAAGGACAACATCAACGTCATCAACATCGCCATCAACCTGATCACCGACGAGGATTTGAGCGACCTGGAGCACATGCGCGCCTACCAGCGGTATGTGAAGCAGCTGTTCAAACTGAAGCGCTTCGCGTTCGTCGACTCGGACGGGCTGGTCTACACGGCGGACGAGGGCATCCAAAACGACGTCGGCGAGTATCCTTTTGACCCACAGGCCATCACGGAGGCGGAAATCTCCGTCAAGAACCCCGAAGCCGAGGAGAAGAAGGTCGTCATCGCGGTGCCGATCAAGGATCGCGGCCTCTACATGGGCGGAAAGCAGCTGATCGTCTGCTTCATGGAGAACGGAGGCGACCTTCTGCAACATCTACACCGCCGACGGCATCGCGCTGAGCAACAAGGTGCTCGGCGGCCTCGCCGTGGAGGACAACCTGCTGGAAGCCCTCGCCCACGCGGAGTTTGAAGAGGGCTATTCGGCCGAGGAGGTCGCCGCCGATTTCCGCGAGGGCAACCGGGGAACCGTGGCCTTCACCTACGGCGGCACCCAGGAGACGCTCAGCTATGTCCCGGTGACGGGAACGAACTGGCTGCTCACCTACCTGGTCCAGGAGAGCGTGATCAGCCGGCGCATCAGCGCGGTGTCGAGCGGCATCGTCCGTCGCGCGGTCATACAGTCCCTGCTGACGACGCTCGTGCTGGGCGCCATGTTCGCCTTCATCATCGCCCAGAACCGCAGGAACGCGAGGCTCAGGATCGAAAAGGAGACCTCTGAGGCGGCCAATCGCGTCAAGCACCAGGAAATGGAGCAGCGGCTGGCGCTGCAGGAGCAGCTGCTCGAGCAGCGGGCGCAGCAGGAGGAGCAGGCGCGGATGATCACCGCGCTGGCCTCCGACTTCCGCAGCGTGTACTACCTGGAGCTGGATCACGACAGCGGCGTGTGCTATCAGTCGCGCTCGGACATCGACGGCTTTAGCGCGGGCGATCGCTTCGGCTATATGGAGGCCTTCACCGCCTACTGCGACCGCTACGTGCTGCCGGAGTACCGGGAGGAATTCATGCAGTTCATCCAGCCCGACGCCATACGGGAGGGCTTGAAGGAGAGCCGGGTCATCTCCTACCGCTACATGATCAACGTGAACGGGAACGTCTCCTATGAGGCGCTGCGCTTCGCGGGCGTGCGCCATCCCGAGGACCGGGACGACCACATCGTCCATACCGTCAGCGCGGGATTTGCGAATGTGGACGCGGAGACCCGCCGGGAGATCGAACAGCAGCACGCCCTCAGCGACGCGCTGGCCGCCGCGGAGCAGGCCAGCCGGGCCAAGACGGCGTTCCTGTCGAACATGAGCCACGAGATCCGCACGCCCATGAACGCGATCATCGGCCTGAACAGCATCGCCATGAACGATCCCACGGCGTCGGAAAAGGTGAAAGAATACCTGAAAAAGAGCAATACGGCCGCGGAACACCTGCTGGGCATCAGCAACGAGATACTGGATATGTCGCGCATCGAGTCGGGCAGGATGGTGATCAAGAACGACGAGTTCTCCTTTGCCAAGATG
>CACYET010000078.1 GCA_902773515.1 uncultured Eubacteriales bacterium
GGCCTCCACGTAGTACCGCTTGTCGGTGGCCTCGCCCATCGAGAAGGTCTTGCGCGGCAGCACGCCGAAGCGGCGGATGAACCCGAACAACTCGGCCTTGTCGAAGGCGCGGGGCATGAAGCCCAGCGCGTCCGGGCGCGCGATCAGCCCGCGCAGGGCGTCCTCGCCGTGGATGTAGTCGATGGCGGCCTCCGGGTGGCGAGACAGCCAGTCGTCCAGGAACGCCTGCAACAGCCGGAGCGGGTGTTCCGCGCATTGGAAGCGCCACTCGCGCCCCGCGCCGTCGAACGCGACGAGGTCGTCCCCCGCGCCCGCATCCGCGCCGTTTTCCTTCAGGTACGCGCAGAGCTCTGCCATCAGCGCCGCCGGGTCCACGCCCGTCAGCGCGCGGTGGATCGGCTCGAAGCGCAGCGCCGGGCACGCCAGGTTCACCAGCTCCACCAGCGCGAATCGCGCGGGATGGCTTTGGCGCTGCTCGGGCGTCAGCGTCCTGGCGACGTCCTCCCAGCACATCTTCGCCGCCGCCAGCGAGTGGTTCCCGTCGCCCACGGCGTAGAGCAGGCCGTCCACGCCCGCCAGCAGCGCGTCGATGGCGCCAAACACCCCTTGGGCGTCCGCCCCCTCTACGGCCCAGCCGCGCAGGCGCCCGCCGCCGAGCATCAGCTCGAAGTCGTACAGCGGGCGCAGGGCGTCCTTCTTCGCCGCCAGCGGCCCGATCACGGTGTCCCCGGGGTCGTCGATCAGCATCATCACGTGCGGCAGCTCCAGCGGAGCGTCCCGGCGCACCCTCGCGCGGGGCGGCACGCGCTCCAGCACCGTGCCCTCCGTCGCGCGGATCAGGCTCTTCGAGCCGGGTTTGTAGTCGTAGGCGTCCAGGTCCAGCGCCACGACCAGGCCGGGCCGCGCGCCCGCGCTCGTCTCGCGCTCCACCAGCGCGAAGCCGTCCTTTACCGCCGGGACGAGCGTGCCGTCCGAAAGGCAGCGGTCCATCGCGGCGTGGATCGCGGGGATGCGCGCGTCGCCCTGGCCCAGCCACGCCTCCGGCAGCACCAGGTTCAGCGCCGACGGCGCGTCCCCCGCCAGCGCCCGGGCCTTCTCCCAGTACTCCGGCTGCGCCGTGAACTGGTCGCACGCCACGACGGCCCACTTGCTCAAATCGATGCTCGGCGCGGGTAACAGGATTTCCGCGGTGTGCAGTGCGTTGTACATACACGATCCTCCAAAAAGTGTGGAGTTAATTTACAAATCCAGGCAGGATTGTCGGAATGCTGTTTGTCGTCCTGACGTACAGATCCTTCGCTCTGATCAGGATGACAACGAAACGAAGCCCTGTCATCCTGAGCGAAGCGAAGGATCTGTACATTTCGTCATAAGACATAAGCCGGGAGCGAGGCATGAACAGCTGTTTAAACTCCTCACTCCTAACTCCTAACTCTTCACTCCTAACCGACTCCCCTTACGGCATCAGCAGCCTCGCGCGGTAGACGGTGTCCAGCTCCAGCAGCTTCTTGCGCAGCAGCGCGCTGGGCTTGGCGTCCACGTCCAGCACGGTGTAGGCGTAGGCCCCGCGGGACTGGTTCACCATGTTCTCGATGTTCAGGCCCTCGCCGGAGATGATCTGCGTGATCGCGCCGATGACCTTCGGCACGTTCTTGTGCAGGATCGAGATGCGCGGCATCGCGGGCTTGCCCAGCGGGCAGTTGGGATAGTTCACGCTGTTGACGATGGAGCCGTACTTGATGTAGTCGTTCATCTGCTTGGCCACCATGCGCACGCAGTTGTCCTCGCTCTCGGGGGTGGAAGCGCCCAGGTGCGGCGTCAGCAGAACGCCCTTCGCGCCCACCAGCGCCTCCTCGGGGAAGTCGGTCACGTAGACGCGCAGGTGCCCCTCCTCCAGGGCCTCCTTCACGTCCGCCACGTTCACCAGGCCGCCGCGCGAGAAGTTCAAGAGCGCCGCGGACTTCTTCATGTGGGAGATGGCCCCGGCGTCGATCATGCCGCGGTTGCTGTCGGTCAGCGGCACGTGCAGCGTGATGTAGTCGCTCTTCTCGATCACCTCGTCCAGGCTCATCGCGTGGCGCACGGCGCGGGACAGCCGCCAGGCGTTGTCCACGGAGATGTAGGGATCGTAGCCCAGCACGTCCATGCCCAGGGCCACGCCCGCGTTCGCCACCTGCAGGCCGATCGCGCCCAGGCCGATGACGCCCAGCGTCTTGCCGGCCAGCTCGGGGCCGATAAACTGCTTCTTGCCGGCCTCCACCTGCTTTTCGACGGTCGTCTCGCCGTCCTTGAGGCCCTTGCACCACTCGATGCCCTCGGAGATGCGGCGCGAGGCCAGCAGCAGCGCGGCCAGCACCAGCTCCTTGACGGCGTTGGCGTTCGCGCCCGGGGTGTTGAACACCACCACGCCGTGCTCGGCCATCTCGTCCAGGGGGATGTTGTTCACGCCCGCGCCGGCGCGGCCGATGCAGAGCAGGTTGTCGTTGACGGGCATGTCGTGCATGTTCGCGCTGCGAACGATGATGCCGTCCGGATTCTCCACCTCGGAGCTCACCGCGAAGTCGGCGTCGGAGAGGATGCCGTGGTACACCGGCGAGATCGAATTCAGTTTCTTGATATTGTACATTTTATTTGTTCTCCAATTCAAATTTCTTCATGAAATCGACGAGCTTTTCAACGCCCGCCATCGGCATGGCGTTGTAGATGCTGGCGCGGATGCCGCCCACCAGGCGGTGGCCCTTCAGGTTCACCATGCCGTTTTCGGCGGCGGCCTTCACGAACGCGGCGTCCATGTCGGGGCTGGGCGTGGTGAAGGTCACGTTCATGCGGCTGCGGCTCTCCACGCTCGCGGTCGGGCGGTAGAAGTCGGAGTCGTCCAGCAGGCCGTACAGCAGGTTCGCCTTTTCGATGTTCACCTTTTCGATGGCCTCCACGCCGCCCTGCGCCTTCAGCCACTTCATGCACAGGCCCGCCATGTAGATGGCGTAGGTGGGCGGGGTGTTCAGCATGCTGCCCTTCTCATCCATGATCTTCCAGTCCATGATCTTGGGCGTGGTGGGCATCGCGTTGCCCAGCAGGTCGCGCCGGGCGATGACGATGGTCAGGCCCGCGGGGCCCACGTTCTTCTGCGCGCCGGCGTAGGCCACGCCGAACTTGTTGATGTCGTAGACCTCGCTTAAAATATTGGAGGACATGTCGGCCACCAGCGGAACGCTCCCGGTGTCGGGCAGCTCATAATAGCGGGTGCCGTAGATGGTGTTGTTGGTGGTGATGTAGAAGTAATCGGCGTTGGGGTCGAAATCCGCCTTGTTCAGCTTGGGGATGTAGGCGTAGTTGTCGTCCCGGGACGAGCCGACCACGTGCACGTTGCCGTATTTCTTCGCCTCCACCAGCGCGCCGTGGGCGAAGTTGCCGCTGTCCACATAGTCCGCGCTGCCGCTCTTGGTCATCAGGTTCATCGGGATGGCGGCGAACTGGCCCGTGGCGCCGCCCTGCAAGAACAGCACCGCGTAGGTGTCGGGGATGTGCATCAGGTCCCGCAGCGTGGCCTCGGTCTCGTCAAAGATGGCCTGATACTGCTTGGAGCGGTGGCTCATTTCGGCCACGCACATGCCCGTGCCCTGATAGTCCAGCATCTCCCGCGCGGCGGTCTCCAGCACCTCCTGGGGCATCGTGGAGGGACCGGGGGCAAAGTTGTAAACTCGACTCATGCGTATTCATCCTCTCGGATCGTTGTCGGCCCGGCGCCCGCCGGGAATGGCTTGTGCTTTATTATAGTGCATCAATGTTTGGAAATGGGGTAAAGCGCGTTAAATGTGTCTATTGAGAAAAAACATGTGTGCGCGGGAGACGGAATTGGCAAGGGAACAGGGAATAGGGAACAGGGAACAGGAATGGCGGCTGCCGCGACAAATCTGTGTATCATCCACTGTTCTTAACCCGGCTGTGCTATACTACATATAATTGTGGAAACAGAAACCCGGAGGCACTCTCCCTGTTCCCTGTTCCCTGTTCCCTATTCCCTCTATTGGAGGTCAATATCTTGGCACGCACGCAGCGCGTATTGAAGACCACGATGCTGGTCACGGCGGTCATCATCCTCAGCAAGGTGTTCGGCTTTGTGCGGGACATGATCCTGGCCAACTACTTCGGCACGGGCATCGCCAACGACGCCTATGTGTCGGCGTACAGCCTGTTTTACCTGCCGGTGCTGCTGTTCAACTCCTGCATCTCCGCGACGCTGATCCCGCTGTACGTGGAGCAGCGGGAGAAGCACAGCCTGCGGCGCTCCAACCACTTCGCCAGCAACACGATGAACCTGTTTGCGCTGGCGGCGCTGGCGATCTCGGCGCTGTTCTACGTGCTGGCGCGGCCGCTGGTGGGCCTGATCTACGTGGGCTTTGACCCGGAGAAGGCGGACCTGACCGTGCGGCTGGTGCGCGTGATGCTGCTGTCGCTGGTGTTCAACATCACCTCGATCAGCCTCGCGAGCCTTTTGAACGCGACGGAGAAGTACGTCGCCGCGCAGCTGACCGGCTTCCCGCTGAGCCTGTGCGTGATGGTGGCGTCGATCGTCTTCTCCGCAAAGTACGGCATCATGGCCGTGGGCTGGGGCGTGTTCACCGCGAACATCCTGCAATTCCTGGTGCTCGTGCCGTTCCTGCGCGGCTGGTTTTCCTACACGCCGGTGATCGACTTCTCCGACAAGCGCTTCCACAAGCTGCTGCGGCTGGCTGGGCCCGCGATGCTCTCGATGGGCATCAGCGAGCTGAATCACATGATCGACCACGCGCTGGCCTCGGGCCTGAACCCCGGCGACATCTCCGCCATGAGCTACGCCTACCGGCTGATCACGTTCCTGCTGGGCGTGCTGATGGTGCCGCTGACGACGGTGATGTTCTCGAGGATGAGCCGCCTGGCCGCCGAGAAGGACCAAAAGGGCATGCTGGACGCGCTGCGCCGCAGCATCCTGGTGATCGCGCTGGTGGCGCTGCCGATCGTGGCCGTGGCCGTGGTAATGAGCAGCGACGTGATCAAGTTCGCCTACATGCGCGGCAAGTTCGGCATGGACTCCGTGCGCGTCACGGCGGGCATCCTCATTTGCTACGTGGTGGGCGTGCCGGCGTTCGGCCTGCGCGACTTTTTAAGCCGCGTGTTCCACGCGCTGCAGGACACGAAGACGCCGTTTCTCGTCTCCTGCCTCGTGGTGGCGCTGAACATCGCGCTGAACCTGGTATTGCGCATATTCCTCGGAGCGAACGGCCTCGCGCTGGCGACCTCCATCGCCGGGACCACCGGCATGGTGACGCTGCTGCTGCTGCTCAAAAGGCGCTTCGGCACGCTGGGCTTCGGAGCCGTGCTGCCGGAGCTTTTGAAGATCGCCGTCGCCGCGCTGGCCTGCGGCGGCGCCTGCGCGCTGATGAACCGCGCGCTGCCTGAGGCGCTCGGCACGGGCCGCGTGTTCCTGCGGCTGGTCGCCTGCACGGGCGTGGGCCTGATCGCCTACCTGTTCAGCTGCGTGCTGCTGCGCGCCAGGGCCATGCACGCGTTCGTCATGGAAATACTGCGCCGGAGATAGCGCGGCAAGCGATCATCCGTAGGGGCGCCGTTGCGGCGCCCGCCCAAACCCCTGATCTCATCCCAAGGAGGTTCCCCATGTACGACGAGGAACGCATCATCACCACCGGCTACCGCGAGGAGGAGGACGAGGCGGAGCTCTCGCTGCGCCCCCATTCGCTGGCGGAGTACTACGGCCAGGACAAGCTGAAGCAGAGCCTGACCGTATACATGCAGGCCGCCCTCGCGCGCCACGAGCCGCTGGACCACATCCTGCTCTACGGCCCGCCCGGGCTGGGCAAGACCACGCTGGCGGGCATCATCGCCGCGGAGATGGGCCACAACATCCGCGTCACCAGCGGCCCGGCCATCGAGCGCGCGGGCGACCTGGCGTCGATATTGACGAACCTGAACGCGGGCGACGTGCTGTTCATCGACGAGATCCACCGCCTCAGCCACCAGGTGGAGGAGGTGCTCTACCCCGCGATGGAGGACTACGCGCTGGACATCATGATCGGCAAGGGCCCCGCCGCGCGGTCGATCCGCCTGGATCTGCCGAAGTTCACGCTGATCGGGGCCACCACCCGCGCCGGTATGCTCACCAGCCCCCTGCGCGACCGCTTCGGCATCACGTTCCGCCTGGAGCTCTACCAGCCGGAGCAGCTGGCCGTGATCGTGCGGCGCTCGGCGCAGATTTTGAAGATCGACTGCGACCACGACGGCGCGCTGGAGATCGCCAGCCGCAGCCGCGGCACGCCCCGCGTCGCCAACCGGCTGATCCGCCGCGTGCGCGACTTCGCGCAGGTGAAGGGCGACGGGCAGATCACCGTGGACATCGCCCGCGAGGCGTTGAACATGCTGGAGGTGGACGAGCTGGGCCTGGACCACGTGGACCGCACGATGCTGACCACGATGATGGAGAAGTTCGGCGGCGGGCCCGTGGGCCTGGACACGCTGGCGGCCTCCACCGGCGAGGACGCCACCACCATAGAGGATGTGTACGAGCCGTATCTTTTGCAGCTGGGCTTCATCATGCGCACGCCCCGCGGCCGCGTGTGCACGCAGGCCGCCTACGACCACATGGGCATGAAGATGCCCGGGGGCGCGGCCGCGGCAAACGACGGGCAGACGAAGATGGAGTTCTGATCCATCGCGCAAGACCAAGAGGAGTGTTTCAACATGTACAAGAACGGAAAATGCAAGGCTGCCGCGATCATCTGCTACCTGTTTACGTGGATCGGCTGGGTCATCGCGTTCATCATCCGCGACAAGGACGACGAGCTGTCGCTCCATCACCTGAATCAGGGACTGATATTGGCCATCATCGCCAGCGCCGCCACGCTGATAACCCGGCTGCGCGGCCTGTTCGCTACCGTGGGGGATATCATCGACGTCGCCGTGCTGGTGCTGTGCATCATGGGCATCGTCCGCGCTGCCAAGGGCTCTGACGAGCCGCTACCCTTCGTCGGAGAAATCAAGCTTCTGTGAGAATGAAATGAAATTATCGGATTTTATGTACGACCTGCCGGAGGAGCGCATCGCCCAGACGCCCGTGGAGCCCCGCGACCACAGCCGCCTGATGGTGCTGCACCGCGGCACCGGCGCGATCGAGCACAGGCACTTCTACGACATCGTCGACTACCTGAACCCAGGCGACTGCCTGGTGATCAACGAGACGAAGGTCATCCCGGCGCGGCTATACGGCGAGAGACCGACCGGCGGGGCCTGCGAGGTGCTGCTGCTCAAGCAGCTGGGCCCCAAGCGCTGGGAGACGCTCGTGCGTCCGGGCAAAAAACTGAAGCCCGGCGCGGAGGTGCTCTTCGGCGACGGGCGCTTGAAGTGCCGCGTGCTGGAGAGCACCGACGCGGGCGGCCGCGTGGTGGAATTCGAGTGCGAGGGCAGCTTCGAGGCGGCGCTGGACGCGCTGGGCGAGATGCCCCTGCCGCCCTACATCCACGAAAAGCTGCAAGACCGCGACCGCTACCAGACCGTCTACGCCAAGCAGGACGGCAGCGCCGCCGCGCCCACCGCGGGCCTGCACTTCACGCCCGAATTGCTGGAAAAGATCAGGGCAAAGGGCGTGGACGTCGTGCCGGTGCTGCTGCACGTGGGCCTGGGCACCT
>CACYET010000079.1:0-5597 GCA_902773515.1 uncultured Eubacteriales bacterium
GCGCAGCGCGTCCAGCGCGTTGGGGAACTCGCCGGGGTGGGCGAGGCCCTCCGGCCAGTGCTCGATGCCGTCAAAGTCCGAGCCGAAGCCCACGACCTTCTCCGCGCCAAGATCCATCAGCGCGTCCACGTGGCGCACGACGTCGTCCAGCGTGGCGTGCGCGTCCTCGCGGAGGAAGTCGCTGTAGAAGTTCACGCCGATGAATCCGCCGCGCTCTACGATGGCGCGCACCTGCTCCTTTCTCAGATTGCGGGGCACGTCGCACAGCCAGCGGCAGTCGGAGTGGCTGGCGATCGGCGGCAGCGCCGCGCGCTCGCACACGTCCCAGAAGCCCGCCTCGTTCAGGTGGGAGACGTCCGGCAATATGCCCTCGCGGTCCATGGCCCGGAGCAGCTCGAAGCCGAACGGCTTGAGGCCGCCGTCGGGGCCCTCGGCCGCGGGGTGGCCGATCTCGTTTTCAAAATTCCAGGTCAGCGCGATCATCCTGAGGCGCAGGCTCCGCTGGAACTCCTCCAGCCGCGCGAGCGACCCCTCGAACATCTCGCCGCCCTCGCAGGAGAAGACGCCGGTGGGCGCCTCCGGCGGGGCGTCGGGCAGGTCGCCGGTCAGGATCGGCACGCCCGCACGCTCCACGGCCTTGATCATGGCCAGGGCGTCGGCGCGGGGATGGCCGGCGGGGGCGGGGCCGTGCTTGCCGCAAAACAGCGCGTAGGTCTGAAGCCCCACACCGCCCTTCTGAAGGCGCGCGGGCGTGACCACGCAGTCCGCGGGCTGCGTGCCCTCGATGGCGATGGCGTAGAGCGTGTCGCAGTGGGCGTCGGCGATGAACATACAAATCGCGTCCTTTCACGGTGGATTGCGTACAACGCCATCATAGCACAGCACCGCCGAAAAAGCAAACCCTTCGCCAAACCGGAACACCGGCATTCGGCGAAGGGAAGTATAAAAATGTGTTTGCAAACGGCGGGGAAATGGGCTATACTGTTGAAAAACAGATCATAAATGATCGACGAGGAGGCTGACCCCATGGCGGATAAGACCACTGGCGTGCAGATCGTGCTGCCGCAGCATTGCAACGGCTACGAGCGCCCGCGCCTGTTCGGCGGGCAGATCATGGCCTGGATCGACGTCGTGGGCGGCGTGGCCGCGCGCCGCTACACCCACAGCGCCGTCACCACCGTGTGCGTGGACAACCTGAACTTCCTCAATCCCGCGTTCCTGAACGACACCGTGGTGCAGGAGGCCGTCGTCACCTGGACGGGCCGCACGTCGCTGGAGGTGCGCGTGGACAGCTACGTGGAGCGCCTGGACGGCAGCCGCGAGCGCGTGAACCGGGCGTACCTGGTGTTCGTGGCGCTGGACGATAACGACAAGCCCAAGCCCGTGCCGCCTTTCACGCCCGAGACCGCCGAGGAGCGCCGGGAGTACGAGGCCGCCGAGGAGCGGCGGCGGATAAGGTTGCAGAGATGAAAAAAACGGAGCGCGTCGAAAGACGCGCTCCAGAACTGTTTTTGGGCTTTATTCCAGCGGCTTCATAGTGGGGAACAGCAGCACATCCCTTATGGAATCGCTGCCGGTGAGGAGCATGACGAGGCGATCGACGCCGAAGCCGAGGCCGCCGGTGGGGGGCATGCCGTACTCGAGGGCGTTGACGAAGTCGTAGTCCACCTGGGCGCGGCTGGCGGGGTCGAGGGCCTTGCGCGTGGCGACCTGCTTTTCAAAGCGCTCGCGCTGGTCCAGCGGGTCGTTGAGCTCCGAGAAGGCGTTGCCGAACTCGGTGGCGTTGATGAAGTACTCAAAGCGCTCGGTGAAGGCCGGGTCGTCGGGCTTGCGCTTGGCCAGCGGGCTGATCTCCACGGGATAGTCGTAGATGAACGTGGGCTGGATCAGCTTGTCCTCGACGAAAGCGTCAAAGAACTCGGCCAGGATCGCGCCCTTGGTGGGCACCTCGGGTAGCTCCACGTGGTGCGCCTTGGCGGCGGCGACGGCGTCCTCGTCCGTCTTCCAGTCGGCGAAATCCACGCCGCTGTACTTCTTCACGGCCTCGATCATCGTCAGGCGCTCCCAGTGGCCGATGTCGATGTCGTGGCCCTGGTAGGGCACGACCAGAGAGCCACAGACCTTCTGCGTCACGGTCTTCATCATGTCCTCGACGAGGTCCATCATGCCGTGGAAGTCGGTGTAGGCCTCGTAGAGCTCGATGGTGGTGAACTCCGGGTTGTGCTTGGTGTCCATGCCCTCGTTGCGGAAGATGCGGCCCACCTCGTACACGCGGTCCAGCCCGCCCACGATCAGGCGCTTCAGGTAGAGCTCCGTCTCGATGCGCAGCACCATGTCCATGTCCAGCGTGTTGTGGTGGGTGTAGAACGGGCGGGCGGAGGCGCCGATCTCAAACGGGGTGAGGATGGGCGTGTCCACCTCCAGGTAGCCGCGGCCGTCCAGGAACGCGCGCAGCTCGCGCAGGATGAGACTGCGCTTGACGAACGTGTCCTTCACCTCGGGGTTCACGATCAGGTCCACGTAGCGCTGGCGATAGCGGGTGTCGGTGTCCGTCAGGCCGTGGAACTTCTCCGGCAGCGGGTGCAGGCTCTTGGTGAGCAGCGTGAGCTTCTCGGTGTGCACGGAGATCTCGCCGGTCTTCGTCTTGAACACGCGGCCCTCCACGCCGATGATGTCGCCGATGTCCAGCGCCTTGAAGTCCCTGTAGGCATCCTCGCCAATGTCGTCGCGCTTGACGTAGATCTGCATCGTGCCGTCCGGGTCCTGGATGCGGGCGAAGCTGGCCTTGCCCATGATGTGCTTGCCCAGGATGCGGCCCGCGATGCGCACGCTCTGGCCCTCCAGCGCGTCGTAGTCGGCGCGGATCTGCCCGGAGGTGTGGGTGCGGTCATAGGTGGTGATCTCGTAGGGGTTGCGCCCCTCCTCGATCAGCGCGTTCAGCTTGTTCAGGCGGATGGTGTCCTGCTCGGTGTAGCCCGCGGGGGCCTGATAGGTGTGAGCCATATCGGTGTACTCCTCACTTAATAAGTATCAGCGCTTGCGGATCGCCAGCACCTTCAGCTTCACGACGCCGCCGGGGGTGTTGGCCTCGACGATGTCGCCGACCTTCGCGCCGGTGCCCTTGCCGTCGGTGTCGCACAGGGCGATGCCGATGGGGGACTCGTTGGAGATGTAGAGCTTGGAGGGATCGGCCTCGGTGAAGCCCACGAGCGTGTACTCGTCCTCCTCGTTGTACTCCATGTCCAGCACGCGCACGACGGTGCCCAGCGCGGCGGTGGTGGTGTCCACCACGCTGTCGTCCACGAACGTGGCGGTGCGCAGCTCGGCCTCGATGCGGGCGATGTTGCCGTAGACCTCGGCTTCCTTGGCCTTGGCCGCGTCATACTCGGCGTTCTCGCTGAGATCGCCGAAGCCGCGGGCCACCTGGATCTCCTCGGCCACGCGCTTCTTTTCCTCGTTCAACTGGGCCAGCTGCTCTTCCAGCTTTTTCTTATCTGTAAATGTGAGAATGCGACTTTCTGCCATGATGACTGCCTCCTGGGTGATGGTGCGATATACGAATTTAGCCGAATAAAAAGACCCTGCGCCCATTGCGACAGTGTCTGCTTATTCGGACCGTGGCTATTATACATCAAAGGGGCATGGATGTCAACCGGCAAAAGCCGCGATTTTTCAGGATATTAATATGATGGCGAAGCCCGGACGCAAGGGATGATGAATCGCGCGACAAATTGCGGGAAATTCACGATATTGTCACGTTTTAGCCGCGCTTTAGCGGGGATTGCGGTTGCAGAAGATACGCATTATCGGTATAATAACATGAATATGTTTCATAATTGCCGGAAACGGCGCATACAATTGAGATATACAGGAAGGCAGGTACGATAAATTGGCCAGCAGATATCCCTCTGATTACGACGGCCGCGGCCGCGTGGAGCCGGGCATCAGCCGCTCCGGCCGGGGCAATGCGTCCTCCAGGGGCAATGTGCCCCCCAGGGGCAATGTGCCCTCCCGGGGCACCCGCAGCAGCGCGTCTTCCAGAAGCGGCGCGCCGCGCGGCGCGTCCGCCCGCCCGGGCTATTCCGGGTCCCGGACGTCCTCCCAGCGCTATGCGCAGAGGCCGCCCCAGCGCTCCGGCGCGCAACCCCGCAGGACGGGCGGCGGCAGCCGACGCGGGCAGCCCAATCGCGGACCGGCCGCCATCGCGGCGCTGGCCGTGGTGTTGCTGGTGGCGCTGGTGCTGATCATCGCCAAGCCCTTCGGACGCCGTGCCAACGATCCCGTCACGGACGGCCCCGCCGTGCCGGCGGTGAACCCGGTGGTGGAGGCGACGCTCGACCCGCTGGTGAACGCGCCCGTGGACGCCGTGGAGCAGGTGCCGCAGTACGACAACCTCCAGGACAAGCTGGCGGATTCGGAGTACGACGTGGGCAGCCTCTCCGCCGAGCAGATGGCGCAGGTCAGCGACCTGCGCATGAACACCGGCCTGCCCGAGGAGTGGATGAACATCCTGCTGCTGGGCACCGACGAGCGCACCCTCTCCGAGAGTGCCCGCACCGACAGCATGATCATCTGCTCCATCAACCGCAACACCGGCGAGGTGAAGCTGGCCTCGATCATGCGCGACCTGGCCATCGAGTTCACCGACATCGGCGAGTGGAACGGCACCTACCGCATCAACGCCGCCAACTACTTTGGCGGGCCGAAGCTGGCCATGCGCACGATCAACGAGAAGTTCGGCATGAACATCCAGTACTACGTGATGGTCAACTTCTTCGGCTTCCAGAAGATCGCGCAGCGCCTGGGCGGCGTGGAGATGGACATCACCAAGGAAGAGATGGACAAGATCAACATCATGATCGTCCAGCAGGCCAAGGCCGCCTACAACGAGGGCATCGACGAGAGCGACCAGGAGAACGTGTACCTGGAGACCTACGGCGAGAACACCCACCTGAACGGTCGCCAGACGCTGGCCTACGCCCGCATCCGAAAGCTGACCGGCGGCGACGCCATGCGCACCGAGCGCCAGCGCAAGGTGCTGCAAAAGCTGATGGAGAAGCTGAAGGGCTTGGACGCCATCCAGCTCGCCACGCTGGCCACGGAGATGTTCGGCCAGGTGAAGACGAACCTGCCGCTGGACGACATCGTGAAGATCGCGCTGCAGGTCACCGGCAGCGGCCTGGGCGACATCAAGTCCATCCACCTGCCGATGAACGGCACCTACAAGGAGGAAACGCGCAAGGAGCAGTCGATGCTGTACGACTGCGACTTCAACGCCAACGCGATCCAGCTGTACAACTTCATCTACGAATGACAGAAAGATCCTTCGACTGCGCCCCGCACGCGGGGCTCCGCTCAGGATGACAGGTGATTGTCTGTTGCCATCCTGGCAAGGCTCCGCACAGGATGACAGATCATCGTCCGTTGTCATCCTGGCAGGGCTCCGCACAGGATGACAGATCATCGTCCGTTGTCATCCTGGCAGGGCTCCGCTCAGGATGACAGGTGATTGTCTGTTGTCATCCTGGCAGGGCTCCGCACAGGATGACAGATCATCGTCCGTTGTCATCCTGGCAGGGCTCCGCTCAGGATGACAG
>CACYET010000079.1:5612-20878 GCA_902773515.1 uncultured Eubacteriales bacterium
CATCCTGGCAGGGCTCCGCACAGGATGACAGATCATCGTCCGTTGTCATCCTGGCAGGGCTCCGCTCAGGATGACAGGTGATTGTCTGTTGTCATCCTGAGCGAAGCCTTGCAGAGCAAGGCGAAGTCGAAGGATCTTTTCCTATAACCCCACCACCAGCCGCAGCCACCGAGGCAGCGGCCTTTTTGCGTGCCACGCGCACACCAGCAGCGGTACGGCCAGCCCGGCGGCGAGCATCAAAAGGGACGTCAGGGGCCACGGCCAGCGCGCGGCGTAGCCCAGCACCTCGGCCAGGTTTTGCGCGCACATCGAGAGGATGTAGACGCAGTAGGTCTTGCCGCGGAAGAATGCGGTGAGCGCGTCGTCGCGTTTGCTGCGTCCCGCGAGGGCCAGCAGCGCCGCCGCGCCCAGCATTTGCAGGAACGTCGCCATCATAAGGCCGGGGAAGAGCAGCGTCAGCGCGAAGGCGATCAGCCCGCCAAGCCCCGCCGCCAGGCCCGCCGCGCCGCGCAGCGGCGGCGCGTCGCCCCGGGCCTGGGACAGCGCGTAGCCGATCGCGTACCAGGCAAGGTACAGCTTCAGCTCGTTCAGGCACAGCAGCGTCGGCAGCTTCACCGGCAGCGCCGACAGGACCAGCAGCGCCGCGAGTGTGACGGCGCGCGGCGTCTTTGACCGCAGCGCGCGGTCCAGCAGCGGCGCAAGTGCGGCCATCAGCATCAGCGCGGGCAAAAACCACAGGTGCGGCGTGATGCCCTGGCCGTGGGGGTCGAGGAACGACATCAGCAGCCACAGCGGTGTGATCTTTGCCTTCACGCCCATCGCCAGCGCCGCGACGTAGCGCGGGGCCAGCATCAACAGGCTCACGCAGACCCAGGGCGTCAGCAGCCGCAGCGCCCGCTTTTTCAGGTACGCGCCGTATCCGTCCCGCCGCCAGCGCGGCGCGAACAGGCCGGCGGTGAGGAAGAAGCACACCAGCGCCGGGTATTGTATGCCATTTAACAGGTTCAAGAGCCAGTCGGGGCCGTCGTAGCCGTGGGGCACGCAGTGGTGCAGCACCACCAGCAGCATGCTGATCACCTGCGCGCGCTCCACCCAGAGCACGCGCCCGTTCGTCGATTTCATAGGCCATCTCCCAGTTTTATTGAATTCATTATACGGGATTCGCGCGACTTTTGCAACGGTTGCATGAAACGCATTTCTCCATTGAACCCGCGCGGCATATGTGGTATAATTATACTGGAGGCTGATATATGTACAACCATGTGAAGCGAATCCTGGATTTCGCGCTCTCCGCACTGGCGATGGCGGTCCTCTCGCCGCTGATGCTGGCGCTGGCGGTGATCATCAAGGTCACGTCGCCGGGGCCGGTGTTCTTTCGCCAGAAGCGGGTGGGGAGGAACAAGACCCACTTCATGATCTATAAATTCCGCACCATGCGCACCGACGCGCCCAAGGACATGCCCACGCACCTGCTGCAGAACCCCGAGGCGTTCATCACGCCCATCGGCCGCTTCCTGCGCCGATCCAGCCTGGACGAGCTGCCGCAGCTGATCAACATCTTCAAGGGCGAGATGGCGGTGGTGGGGCCGCGCCCGGCGCTGTGGAACCAGTACGACCTGATCGCCGAGCGCGACAAGTACGGCGCGAACGCGCTGCGCCCGGGGCTGACGGGCTGGGCCCAGATCAACGGGCGCGACGAGCTGCCCATCGACGTGAAGGCGCGCCTGGACGGCGAGTACGTGCGGCGCATGGGGCTGCTGTTTGACCTGCGCTGCATCGTGGGCACGGTGTTCAGCGTCGCGCGGGCCGAGGGCGTCGTGGAGGGCGCGCAAAACCGAAAGGGAGATTCCTGAGAGCTATGAAACACGCTTGGCTGACCGTCGATCTGGAGGAATGGTATCACCTCGACTACCTGAAGGGCTATCCCTGCCGCGAGAGCGGCGTGCGGGTGCTGCCCCGGATCTTCGATTTTCTGGACATGCTGGACGAGGAGGGCGTGAAGGTCACGTTCTTCTGCGTGGCCGAGATCGCCAAAGAGAACGCGGGCATCCTGCGCGAGATACTGCGCCGGGGCCACGCGCTGGGCTGCCACGGGCTGGACCACGAGCTGCTGTCGAACAAGGATATGGAGCAGTTTGAGGAGGAGACGCGCGCGGCGAAGGCGATGGTCGAGGCCGCTGCGGGCGCGCCCGTCGCCGGCTATCGCGCGCCCTGCTTCACAATGGAGCGCGACAAGCTGGAGGTGATCCGCGCGCTGGGCTTCACCTACGACAGCAGCAAGATCCGCTTCGCGCAGCATCCGCTGTACCGCAACCTGGACCTGGCGGGCTTCGAGCAGCCCGAGGACCTGGTGTACCGCGAGGGCGACTTCACCGAGTACGAGATCCCGACGCTGGAGCTGTTCGGCTACTCCATCCCCATCTCCGGCGGCGGCTACCTGCGCCTGTTCCCGTTCTGGCTACTCAGGATTTTGCTTTCGCTGTACGCGAGGAAGCACGAGAACTTCACGATCTACGCGCACCCGTTTGAACTGACGGACGTGCCGCTGCCGCTGCCAAAGGCCCTGGGCCGGGTGACGCGCTTTCGCTGCCTGGTGGGCCGGAAGGGGAATCTGAAGAAGCTGAGAAGGGTGATCCGCTGGCTGAAGAAGCGCGGCGCGCGCTTTACGACGCTGGAGGACGACAGAAGGGAGCGTGGCCTGGCGTGACGCACGCGATACTGCTCACCGGGGCTTCCGGCATGCTGGGCCGCCGCGCGGCGCTGGCGCTGTGCGAGCGCGGGCACCGGGTGATCGGCGTGGACGTCGCGGCGGCGGCGCTCGCGCATCCGAACTACGCCCACGCGACCTGCGACCTGACCGATCCCGCGGCCGTCGAGGCGCTCTTTGACGCGCATCCTTTGGACCGGGTGATCCACCTGGCCGCGCTGGCGCACGTGACCGGCGAGGCGGACCTGAGCTGGAACCGCTACTTCATGCTGAACGTGCTGGCGAGCCAGCACGTGTTCGAGTGCGCGGCGAAGCGCTCCATCCCCGTGTTCTTCGCCAGCACCGTGGACGTGTACGGCATCCCGGACGGCCCGGTCACCGAGGCGACGCGGCCCGCGCCCGTGGGCGGCTACGCGCGCTCGAAGCGCGAGGCCGAGAACCGGCTGGCGGCGCTGATGGGCGAGACGCCGTTCTTCATCGCGCGCTTCGCGCCGGTCTACACCGAGGAGGACCAGCACGACATCCGAAAGCGCTACTACCTCAAATACCCGAACGTCGCCTTCGTGGTGGGCAAGGGCATCGACTACGCGTTTTTGAACATCGGGCGCGTGGAGGCGATCCTCTGCGAGTGGGCGGGCCGGGAGAGCGCGCCGCGGGGCGTGGTGAACTTCACGGACGAAATGCCGTTCAACTCCCGCCGCATGGTGAAGGACGAGAAGCGCTGGGGCTGGGCGAAGATCGCGCTGCGCGTGCCCCGCTGGATGGGGAATTGTGCGCTGGCGCTCTCCAGGCTCTGCCCGCCCGGGCTGCGGCTGAACGTGAACAAGATACTCAATCCTTACCGCTTCGAAGGTGGCGCGGCGGCGCGCTTCTTCGCGGGCGGTGGGGGCGAGCCGTTTGTGCCGGACCCCGCGGACCTGCGCGGCGTGCGGGTGCTGCTGCTGGAGGGCTTCGCGCGGCAGAACATGGCGCTGATGCCCGCGCTGAAGGCGCTGGGCTGTCACCTGACCACCTACAACGCGAGCAAGCTGGACGTGGGCTATGCCTCGAAGTATCCGGACGCGCGGCTGATCCGCTTCTGGGACCGCGAGGACGCGGACGCCTCGTTCGCGGCCCTGATGGACGTGCTCCGGGAAGGGCACTACGACGTGGTGATCCCGATGACGGACTTCTCCGCCACGCTGCTGTCTAACCACATCGACGACGTGCGCGCGCTGGCGTATCCGGCGGTGAACGAGCCGGAGGTGTTCCGCCGCGCCGCCGACAAGCAGGAGACAATGCGCGCCTGCGACGCGGCCGGCGTGCCCTGCCCGCACACGCTCTACGACATGGCCTCCGCCGACGACATCCTCGCCGCGGGCATGCCGTTCCCGTTCATCATCAAGCCCCGCGTGGGCTACGGCTCCATCGGCTTTCACGTGATCCGCGACGAGGCGCAGCTGCGCGCGGTGTTTGACGACGCCGTGGTGCGCTTTGGACCGATGGTGGTGCAGGACTACGTCCCCCAGACCGGCACGCAGTACAAGTGCGAGGTGTTTTTGGACGCGAACGGCCAGCCGAAGAGCGCGTGCGTGTTCGACAAGACGCGCTGGTATCCGGTGGACGGCGGCAGCACGTGCTGCTCGACGAGCGTCAAGCGGCCCGACATCGCCGCTGACTCGATCAAATTGCTCCAGAGCATCGGCTGGCGCGGCTACGGCGACGTGGACCTGATCGAGGACCCGCGCGACGGCGTCTGCCGCGTGATGGAGATCAACCCGCGCATCACCGCCAGCGTGAAGGTGTGCTTCGCCGCGGGCGTGGATTTCGCTCGGCAGGTGGTGGAGCTGGGCACGGGCAAGCCCGTAACGGCCTACGACGACTACCGCGAGGGCGTCCGCCTGCGCTACATGCACACGGACCTGCTGTGGTTTTTGCAGTCGCCCAACCGCTTCAGGACGAAGCCCGGTTGGTTCGACTTCCGCCGCACCACCGACCAGATCTTCAACCCCCGCGACCCCTGGCCCTGGTTCACGTACACGATCCAGGGGATGAGGAAGCGCAAGGCGGAGATGGAGAAACGGAAACGATAAGAGTTGAGAGTTGAGAGTTAAGAGTTAAGAGTTTAGATAATAGTGTTTTGGCTATTTGCTGAACTCTGAACTCTGAACTCTAAACTCTCGAAACCCTGTTAAGCTTGGAATGAAAGGTTTGTTTTGTATGGCCGACATCACCGCCATCGTGCTGACGAAGAACGAGGAGAAGAACATCGAGCGCTGCCTGAACTCGATCCGCGGGCTGTGCCGCCGGATGGTGGTGGTGGACTGCGGCAGCACCGACGCGACCGTCGCGCTGGCCGAGGCCTGCGGCGCGGAGGTGCTCTATCACGAGTTCGAGTACTACGCCCGCCAGTTCAACTGGGGCCTGGACAACGGCAAGATCGACACGAAGTGGGTCATCCGCATCGACGCCGACGAACAGTTCCCGCCCGAGCTGTGCGCGGAGATCGAGCGCGAAATGGCGCGGCACGACGCCGACGACGTGAACGGCTTTACGCTGGAGGCCACCTACTTCTTCCTGGGCCGCGCCCTGACGCACGGCAGCAAGAAGCGCAAGCTGATGGTGTTCAAAAACGGCATCGGCCGCATCGAGGACCGCCGCCGCGACGCACACACGATCCTCTCCCGCGGCGAGAGCATCGCGCTCAAAAACCGCTTTTTGCACTACGACTTCAAGGACCTGGACAACTTCATCGGCCGCTACAACTGGTACGCCACCCGCGAGGCCATGGACTACATGGACTGGAAGCGGGGCAGAAAGGACGCCAGCGTGAACGACACGCAGATCGAGGGCAAGCGGAGGAAGAAGTACGGCGTGTACTACAAATTCCCGAAGTTCCTGCGGGCGCTGCTGTGGTTCAACTTCAACTACTTCCTGCGCGGCGGCTTCCTGGACGGCAAGGAGGGCTTCATCTACCACGTGCTCTCCTCGTTCTGGTATCGCTTCGTGGTGGACGCGAAGATCTACGAGTACGAGCACGGGAAGGAATTTGAAAAGCTGAGCGCGTATTGAGGGAACAGGGAAGAGGGAACAGGGAACAGGAAGTGTAGGGGCGGCGTCGCGCCGCCCGCCCGTGATGAATCGCCTTCCCGGCGAATACCATGACACGAAACCCGCGCGACCTGCGCGAAACGGAGGGAACCGCCCATGAGCATCATCGAGATATTGAAGGCCGCGCTGTTCGGCGTGGTGGAGGGCGTGACGGAATGGCTGCCCGTGTCCAGCACCGGCCACATGCTGATCCTCAACGAGATCATGCCGCTGAAGGTGTCGGAGCAGTTCTACGGCCTGTACGAGGTGGTCATTCAGCTGGGCGCGATCATGGCCGTGCTGGCGGTGTTCTGGGACAGGATATGGCCGTTCGGCCGCCGCGACAACCCCGAGCCCGCCGCGCGCAGCGGCCCGCTGGCGTGGGTGAAGATGGACAGGATCCGGCTGTGGCTGAAGATCGCGCTGGCCTGCGTGCCGGCGGCGGTGGTGGGCCTGCTGTTCGACGACGTGTTTGACCGGCTGTTTCACAACTACGTGTGCGTGAGCGTGGCGCTGATCGTGTTCGGCGTGGCGTTCATACTGGTGGAAAACCTGCGCGCGGGCCATCGCCCCGCCATCCGCAGCCTGGACGCGCTGGACGTGCGCACCGTGGCGCTGATCGGCCTGTTCCAGCTGCTGGCCGCCATCTTCCCCGGCACGTCCCGCTCCGGGGCCACGATCGTCGGCGCGCTGATGCTGGGCGTCTCCCGCGCCGTGGCGGTGGAGTTCACGTTCTACCTCGCCATCCCGGTGATGTTCGGCGCGAGCCTGCTGAAGCTCATCAAGTACGACGCGCTGATCACGCGCGGCGAGTTCGTGTTGCTGGCCGTGGGCATGCTGACGGCCTACCTCGTCTCGGCGGTGGTGGTCCGGCGGCTGATCGACTACATCAAGAAGCACGACTTCAAGCCCTTCGGCTGGTATCGCATCGCGCTGGGCGTCGTGGTGCTGGTGTTCTTCACGCTGAGGATGAGGGGATAGACTCAAGAGCTTTCCCCTTCAGGGGAAGGTGGATCGCCGCGCAGCGGCGAGACGGATGAGGTCGTTTTCCCGAAGCATGCGATTCATGCTGTGGGTTGATTCTGGGCGGGCGCCGCATCGGCGCCCCTACAAGTATGCGGCTCTTACCGATGATGGAAAGGGAAGTTATCCATGCCGACCTGGACCAACGAACAGCTCCGCGCCATCGAGGCGCGCGGCGGCAACATACTGCTCAGCGCGGCGGCGGGCTCCGGCAAGACCACCGTGCTGGTGGAGCGCGTGCTGCGGCTGGTGGCGAACGAGGGCGCGGACCTGGACCGCATGCTGGTGGTCACGTTCACGCGCGCGGCCGCCTCGGACATGCGCGCAAAGCTGTCGCGTCAGCTGGGCGAGCGCGCCGCCGAGGGCGACGCGCGCTGCCGCGACCAGCTGTTGAAGCTGGACCGTGCGTCCATCTCCACGCTCCACGCCTTCTGCGCGGAGTTCTTGCGCGTCAACTTTGAATCCGCCGGGGTCGACCCGGCGTTTCGCGTGTTGGACGACGCCGTGAACGCCCGCCTGCTGGACGAGGCGATGACCCAGGCGATGGAGGAGGCCTATGAGGCCGGCGGCGAGGCGCTGCTGGCGCTGGACTACGGCCGCGGCCCCGCGGGCGTGCGGGCGGCGGCGGAGCTGCTGCTGGAGCGCATGCAGGACAGGCCCGACCCCGAGGCGTGGCTCGCGGACGCCGCGCGCGTGGACGACGCGGCGCTGGGCCGCTGGCAGGACGAGCTGATCCAGGACGCCCGCCGCGCCGTGCGCACGGCGCTGGTGCACCTGCGCCAGGCGCTCTCGATGCCCGTGCCCGGCTGCCCCGCGAACTATTCCGCCGCCATCGAAAAGGCCGTCGCGGCGCTGGACGGGATGCTCGCGCTGGACGGCTACGACGCGCTCTACCGTGCGCTCTCTGACTTCAAGGCCGCCCGGGCCGCGGGCGGACGCCGGGATTCGGCGGTGGACGAGGACGCGCTGGAGGCCGTCAAGCAGCTGCGCGCCGCCGCGAAGGACGCGCTGGCGAAGCCTGCCATCGTCCAGCTGCGCCTGGACGTGGCCCGCGAGGACGCGCGAAAGCTGGGCGGGCAGATCGAAACGCTGTCGGCCATCGCGCGGCGGGCGTCTCAGCTCTACGAGGCGGGCAAGGCGGAGCAGTCCGGCCTGACGTACTCGGACCTCGAGCGCCGCACGCTGCGCGCGCTGCAAAAGCCGGACGTCGCCCGGTCGATGCGCGAGCGCTTTGACTACATCTTCGTGGACGAGTACCAGGACACCTCCGACATGCAGGAGGCGCTCGTGCGCGCGCTGTGCCGCGAGGACAACCTGTTCATGGTGGGCGACGTGAAGCAGTCCATCTACCGCTTCCGGCTGGCCGAGCCGCGCCTGTTCCTGGAGAAGTACGCGGCTTACGGGCGGGGCGAGGGCGGCGCGCTCCTGCCGCTGACGCGTAACTTCCGCTCCCGCCGGGGGATACTGGACTTCGTGAACCTCGTGTTCGAGCGCTGCATGACCGGCGGGCCCGCGGAGATCACCTACGACGCGCTGGCGCGGTTGAACCCCGGCGACCCGGACGCCGCGGAGGGCGAAGCGCCGGACGTGTCCATCCGGCTGATCGACGCGGACGCCGAGGCCGGGGACGGCGCGGACGGCGCCGAGGCGGAGATCGCGCGGATGCAGGCCATGGAGCGCGAGGGCGCGCTGATCGCCGCCGAGATCAAGAAAATGATGGCGGCGGACGCGACCCTGCGCTACCGCGATTTCGCGATCCTCACGCGCAGCCGGGCCGCGGCCTTCACGGCGATGACGCCGGTGCTGTTTGCGCAGGGCATCCCCGCCTACGCCGACGGCCAGACGGGTTACTTTGAGTCGGTGGAGATCAGCTGGACGCTGTCGATGCTGCGGCTGGTGGCGAACGCGCGCAGCGACCTAGAGCTGATCGCGGTGCTGCGCTCCCCGGCGGTGGGCCTGACCGCGGACGAGCTGGCGCAGATCCGCATCCATTGCCGGGACGGGGCCTATGTGGACGCCGCGGCCCAGTACGCCGGCGAGGCGGGCGACGACCTGGCGGGGCGGCTGCGCGCGTTCTTTGACCAGCTGGCGCTCTGGCGTCTGAAGGCCGGCAGCCTGGGCCTGGGCGACCTCGTGCGGCTGATCCTGGACGAGAGCGGCTTCTACACCTACGCCGGAGCCCTGCCCGGCGGCGCGCAGCGGCAGGCCAACCTGGACCAGTTCGTGTCCAGCGCCGCGGGCTTCGACGGCGAATTCTCCGGCTCGCTGACTCGCTTTTTGCAGTACACCGAGCACATGCGCCAGAAGGGCGACGGCGACGCCGCGCACCTGCTGGGCGAGAACGACGACGTGGTGCGGATGATGTCCGTGCACAAGAGCAAGGGACTGGAGTTCCGCGTGGTGTTCGGGGCGCAGCTGGCGCGGAGGTATCGCGTCGAGAAGAGCAACGCCCCGCTGGTGACGCACCGGGAGCTGGGCGTGGGCATGAGCTACTTCGACCCGGACCTGCGCACCCGCAGGCTGTCGCTGCCGCAGGCGGCCATCATGGCCCGCCAGCGGCGCGAGGACGCCGCCGAGGAGATGCGCATACTCTATGTGATGCTGACCCGCGCGAAGGAAAGGCTGGCGCTGGTGGGCACGGTCAAGGGCGCGGAGCGCGCGATGAAGCGCTGGCAGGCGTTGGCTGCCGCGCCGTTCGCTTCCCAGAGCCACCTGGACCTGATCATGTCGGCTCGCTGCGCCGCCGAGCGCGAGGGCCTGCCCACGCGCGCCGATTTAGAGATCATCCCGGCGGCGGACATCCGCGCGGACGCGCCGGAAGAAGAGAGCGCGGCGCGGCGGCTGTTCGACGACATCATGGCGGACCCCGCCAAATACGCCGACGCGCGGCTGGACGCGCAGCTCTCGTGGCGCTATCCCCGCCCGCTGGACGCGAAAAAGCCCCTGAAGCTGACGGCTTCGGGGCTGCTTCGGGAGCTGGAGGGGCCGGAGGAGCTGCCCGCGCTGACGGAGCGCCCGGCGTTCCTCTCGGAGGACGCGCGGCGCATGACCGGCGCGGAGCGCGGCACGGCGTATCACCGCTGCATGCAGCTATTGGACCTGAACGCCCTCGCGGGGCTGTCCGGGCGGGAGCTGACGGCGGCGGTGGCGCGGCAGCTGGACGACTGCGCCGACCGCAGGCTGCTTATGGACGGGCAGCGCGAGGCGGTGGACGCGGCGCGGCTCGCGCGGTTTTTGCAGAGCGACGTGGGGCTGCGCCTGCGCGGCGCGAAGGAGGTCCACCGCGAGTGGCCCTTCAACGCGTCGTTGCCCGCCGGGGACGCCCTCACGCCCGAGGAGGCCGCGCGCTTCGGCGGCGGCGACCTGCTGGTGCAGGGCACGATCGACTGCTGCTTCGTCGAGGACGGCGCGTGGGTGCTTCTGGACTACAAGACCGACCGCACTGACGACATGGACGCCCTGCGCGCGCACTACGCGCGGCAGCTCGGCGTCTACGCCCTCGCCCTGGAGCGCGTCACCGGCATGAAGGTGAAGCAGCGCCTGCTGTGCCTGCTCTCGAGCGGGGGAACGGTGGAGGTTTAGACGCGTGAAAACCGGGGAGAACGACCGAAAAAGATCCTTCGACTTCGGCTGCGCCTCCGCTCAGGATGACAGCATATCGGCATTGTGTCATCCTGAGCGGAGCGTTAGCGAATTCGAAGGATCTTCTCATAATATGAAATCGCGTCATTTCAGCCCGCACAGATATTCCATCGCCTTCACGTATCCGTCGAAGCCCAGGCCCGTGAAGCGCGCCTGGCAGGCCATGCCGGCGTAGGACGCGCGGCGGAAGTCCTCGCGGGCATCCACGTCGGTCAGGTGCACCTCGACGGCGGGCAGCTGCACGGCCTTCAGCGCGTCGAGGATCGCGACGGACGTGTGGGTGTAGGCGGCGGGGTTGATGACGATGCCGTCCGTGCCGTCGGCGTAGGCCGCCTGGATGCGGTCCACGATCGCGCCCTCGTGGTTCGACTGGAAGATGTCCGCCTCGCAGCCGAGCCTCTCGGCAGCCTCGCGGATCACGCGGCACAGGGCGTCGTAATCCCTGTCGCCGTAGAGGTGCCTCTCCCGGATGCCCAGCATGTTCAGGTTCGGCCCGTTAACGATCAACAGCTTCATGGAAGGCCTCCTTTGCCCGCTTCACCGCGCCCTCGAGCGCGGCGTTGTTGTCGATGGCGGCGTCCGCGGCGGCGCGGTACAACGGCTCGCGAACCTTTTGCATCGCCAGCAGCGCCTCCCGCGACGTGGACAGCGGCCGCCCGTCCATGCCCAGCGCGTCGATGTCGCGCTCGATGCGCAGCACCACGCCGTTCTGGCGCATGGCGCGCACGTTGTCCTCGCGCAGCACGGCCCCGCCGCCGGTGGCCACGACCCGGCCCTTCTCCCGGCACGCGTCCGCGATCACCCGCGCCTCCAGCGCCCGGAAGGCGGCCTCGCCTTCCTCCGCGAAGACGCGGGGGATGGGCTTTCCCGCGCGGCACTCGATCTCGGCGTCGCAATCGACGAAGGGGCGGCCCATCGCCTGCGCCAGCGCCCTTCCGACGCTGGTCTTGCCGCAGCCCGGCATGCCGATGAGCACGGCGTTCAGCGCCTCGCCGCGCAGCTTCGCGTGGATGCGCGCCGTCTGGGATTCGGGGATGGCCTTGCCCGTGAACAGCTCCGCCGCCTCGCGCGCCTGGGCCACCAGCATGTACAGCCCGCCCGCGCAGTTCAGGCCCCGCGCCATGGCGTCCAGCACCAGGGCGGTCCTGTCCGGGTTGTAGATCACGTCCAGCACGCCCGTGAGGGCCGGAAGCCGGGAGATGTCCGCCGGGCGCGCGCCATTTTCGGGGTACATGCCCACCGGCGTCGTGTTCACGAGCACCTGAGCGTCGGCGTGGTCGCGGTACAGCGCGCCGTAGTCCACGGGTCCCCTGCGGGACACCACCACGACCTCGCGCGCGCCCAGCCGCCTGCAGGCCGCACGGGCCGTCAGCGACGTGCCGCCGCTGCCGAGGATGACGGCCTTCTTCCCGGCGATCTCCACGCCCGAGCGCCTTGCCAGCGCGATGAAGCCGCCGATGTCGGTGTTGTGGCCGTAGAGGCTGCCGTCCGCGCGGCGCACGACGGTGTTCACGCTGCCCACCTCGCGGGCGGTGTCCGACAGCGCGTCGCACAGCTCAAGCGCCAGCTTCTTGTAGGGGATGGTGACGTTCAGCCCCTTGAAATCCCGGCGGCGCATCAAATCGACGAACGCCGCCTCGTCCATTTCGCAGAGCCGGTAGTCGTAGTCGCCCAGCTGGGCGTGGATGGGCACGGAATAGCTGTGGCCCAGCTTCGCGCCGATCAGACCGTACTCCATGCTCTCACCCCTTCTGCCTGCGCAGCCTGCGGCGCAGGCGTTTGCGGTTGCCGTGGGCGATGGCCCCGCTCGCCGCGATCGTCGCGACGCTCAGCGCGAGCAGGAACCACTTGAACGGCTCCTTCAAAAACAGCGACCACGCCGGGAACATCCAGTCCGCCATCAGCGCCAGCAGGGCCAGCGCGCTGAGGATGGCGGCGAGGCCCGGCAGCCGCGCCGCCAGGCCGCCGCGGGGCTTCTACTTTTTCCGCGCCATGAGGCGCTGCCTCCGCGCGAACTCCGCGTGCCAGTTGACGATCGCCAGAACGCACAGGCCCAGCAGCACGCCCTTCGTCAGGCCGTTGTCGATGAAGTTCATGCTGGGGTTGATCTGGTCGATGATGAACAGCGCCGCGATCACGTTGGCCAGCAGTATGGCCGCGTGGGGCAGCGCCGGCAGTATCTTTTTGAACATCGCGCCGCCCTCCTAATCCTGCACTTCGTCCACAACGACGATGAAGTCGCTGGAGCTTCGCCCGCCGTCGGAGGGCCGGTTCCACATCTTGTCGCCCTTTGCCAGCAACGAGGTCTGCCCGCCGTCGAGGTTGTAGGCGGCGGCGCAGCCCAAGCTCTCCATCACCGAGGACAGGTCGTCCAGCTTCACGCCCCAGCTCTCCGTCAGCCGCCCGTCCACCACCACGAAGCAGTAGTGGCCCGGCTCGAAGTAGCCGAACGCGGAGCGCGGGTGGCGCTTCTGCATGCGCTTGTCGGCGTTGAAGCTGTCCCGGGCGCTGCCGTCGGGGTTCAGCAGGCTCGGCCCGAAGTGCCAGACCTGGTAGGCGCCGTTCTGCATGACGGTCATCGCGTCGAAGTCCTCCGGCTGGATGATCTCGAACGAGCCGTCCCAGTACAGCACGGCCACCTCGCGGATGTTCTTTTTGTCGCGGTACAGCGTGCCGTTGCGCACGACCACGCCGATGTCGCGCGAGCCGTAGTAGTCGCCGTTCATCGTGACCACGCTGTTCACGCGCCGCGCCACCTTCGTGATCCACTCCTTGTAGCCGCGGCCGTAGGTCTCCTCGCCGAACACGGTCCGCAGGCAGGAGATGTCCGCCACGTAGATGTCCACGAAGTAGACCCTCGACTTCAGCTCGTCGAAGTACTTTTTGTTGAACGTGATGTTCAGGTTGGCGCTCTTGTAGATGTAGTCGGTCTCAATGACCTCGCCGTCGGTGAACTTGTCTGCGAACTTGTTGCGAAAGCTGCCCACGGGCTCCTCGGTGGGCTCGGGCGTGGGCTCGGGCGTGGCTTCGGGCTGCGCGGCCTCCCCGGCGGGTTCGGCCGCGGACAGCACCGACTGGGGCGTGGGCGAGGGCACGGCGGTGGCGACGACCTCCCGGTGGATGTTCGCGCGGGAGGACACCACGCCCATGTCCTGCTGGGCGCTGGGCAGCACGTGGTGGGGCAGCGCATACAGCACCAGGGCGATGCCCAGCGCCGCCGCGTGGCCCAGCGCCAGCAGCCACACGGGCCTGGGCCGCTTGCCCAGCTGCCGCTTCAGCCAGCCGTCTCCGGCCTTTCGGCTGCGGTCGCTACCTGCTCTCGGCATATGAAAAGACCTCTCTTCGGCAGTGGTTGTTACGATTTGTCACATCCGTGACAGTCCCCATTATAATACAACGCGCCGCCGCATTGCCAGCGTTGCGCGGGCCTTTAACGGGAAATTATCGTTTTCGCCACTCTATTGCTCGTCGTAGCAGCCCAGGAACGTGAAGTGCTCACAGTGGCCCTCCAGCTCGCCCAGCAGCCGCGCCACGTCCGCGTCGCGCACGGAGGCGGCCATGTCGAAGAAGAAGCGGAACTCGAACTCCCGCCCGGGGATGGGGCGGCTCTCCAGCTTCAGCAGGTTGACTCCCGCGATGGCGATCCGCGACACCACGGCGTTCAGCGCGCCGGGCTCGTGGGCGAGGTTCAGCATCAGCGATATCTTCCGCGCCCCGGGGTAGATCTCCGGGCGGCGGGAGATGCAGATGAAGCGGGTGTAGTTGTTCGCCTGGTCGCTCACGTCGTCCTGCGCGATCTCCAGCCCGTAGAGATCGGCGCAGGCGCGGGAGGCGATCGCGGCCAGGTCGTCGCGGTCGCTGGTGGCGACGAACTCCGCGGCGACGGCGGTGTTGCGCATCGGCGTGGCGGTGATCTCGGGATGCTCGTCGAAGAAGCGTGAGCACTGGCGCAGGGCCTGCTCGTGGGAGACGACCTCGGTGATCGGCGTTCCGGACGCGCCGCGCTTGCGCATCAGGCGGTGGTCGAGGCGCAGGCGGTGCGCGCCGACGATGTAGAACCGGTGCTTCTCCATCAGGTCGTACACCTGCGTGACCGACCCGGCGGTGGAGTTCTCGATGGGCAGTATGCCGTACTGGCACATGCCCTTCTCCACGGCGCTGAACACGCCGTCAAAGCTGTCGAAGTACAGTATGTCGGGGTAGGGGAACAGCCGCTCGCAGGCCTGCTGGGCGTAGGCGCCCTCGGTGCCCTGGCAGGCCACCAGCGCGTGCTCGGGAAGCCGCTTGCCCTGGTCCTGGGAGAGGGCGGCCTCGATCTTCGCCATGACGGGGCTCTGCCGCTCCCACTTGGCGGACTGGTAGCTGCGGCTCAGGTCGAATATGTGGGAGTACAGCGCCTTCACGTAGGGGGCGTAGGCGTCCCCCGCCTGGGCGGTCAGCCGGTTGACGATCTCCCGCTCCCGGGCGTGGTCGCGTATGGGCTTGCCGGTCTGCTGCTTGGCCTCGGCCACCTGCCGCGCGCACTCCATGCGCTGCGCGAACAGCTTCACCAGCCCGTCGTCGATGGCATCGATGTTCCTGCGGATGTCCTGTAATTCCATTGTGGGCTCCTTTCCGTGGTCAGTTCTCCAGTACCATATCCAATATCACACACGCCACCGCGGCCTCCACGCAGGGCACCGCCCGGGGCACGATGCAGGGGTCGTGGCGTCCGCGCACCTCCAGCGGCGCGTCCTCGCCCCGGCCCAGGGACACCGATCGCTGCGCCAGCGCGATGGAGGGCGTGGGCTTGAACGCCGCCCGCACCACCAGGGGCATGCCGCTG
>CACYET010000080.1 GCA_902773515.1 uncultured Eubacteriales bacterium
GTCCACAAACTCGATGTACTTGGGCACCTTGTGCTTGGCCATGTGGTCGCGCACGTAGGCCTTCATCTCGTCCACGGTCATGCGCTCGCCCTCCTTGAGGATGATGCAGGCCATGATCTCCTCGCCCATCGCCTTGTCCGGCACGCCGATCACCTGCACGTCCGATACCTTCGGGTGCGTGTAGATGAACTCCTCGATCTCCTTGGGGTAGATGTTCTCGCCGCCGCGGATGATCATGTCCTTCAAGCGCCCGGTGATGCGGTAATTGCCCTCGGGCGTGCGGCAGGCCAGGTCGCCGGTGTGCAGCCAGCCGTCCTTGTCGATGGCGGCGGCGGTAGCCTTGGGCATCTTGTAGTAGCCCTTCATGATGTTGTAGCCGCGGGCCACGAACTCGCCGATCACCTCGTCCGGGCAGTCCGCGCCGGTCTCGGGGTCCACGATCTTGCACTCCACCTCCGGGAACGCGCTGCCGACGGTGGCCACGCGCACCTCCAGCGGGTCGGTGGTGCGGCTCATCGTGCAGCCGGGGCTGGCCTCGGTCTGGCCGTAGACGATCACGATCTCCGGCATGTGCATCTTCTCCACCACGTCGCGCATCACGGCGATCGGGCAGGGGCTTCCGGCCATGATGCCGGTGCGCATGTGGCTAAAGTCGGTCCTCTCGAAGTCCGGGTGCGCCAGCATGGCGATGAACATCGTCGGCACGCCGTGGAAGGCGGTGATGTGCTCGTTGTGGATGCAGGCCAGGCTGGACTTCGGCGAGAAGTACGGCAGGGGCAGGATCGTGCCGCCGTGGGTCATCGTGGCGGTCATCGCCAGCACCATGCCGAAGCAGTGGAACATCGGCACCTGGATCATCATGCGGTCGGCGGTGGACAGGTCCATGCCGTCGCCGATCATCTTGCCGTCGTTGACGATGTTGTAGTGGGTCAGCATCACGCCCACTGCATGTTGCACACGTCGTTCACGTCCACGGCGGCGGCCATCCGGCGCACCTCCTCGATGGGCGTGCGCGCGGCGTACTCCAGCGACTCCTCCCACGTCAGCGCGCCGGGCATCCGAAAGCCCACGGTGATCACGTTGCGCAGAAACGGCAGGCGACGCGCGTGCAGCGGCCGGCCGGGCTGGTTGTCCTTCAGCTCCGGGCAGAGCTCGTTGACGATCTGTTTGTAGTTGGAATCGCGGTAGCCGTCGATCATCACCAGCGTGTGCGTGTCGGACTGGCGCAGCAGGTATTCCGCCTCGTGGATCTTGTAGGCGGTGTTCATCGTCACCAGCACCGCGCCGATCTTCGTCGTGGCCCAGAACGTGAGGAACCAGGCGGGCACGTTCGTGGCCCAGATGGTCACCTTGCTGCCGGCGCGCACGCCCAGCGAGATCAGCGCGCGGGCGAACTCGTCCACGTCGTCGCGGAACTGGCTGTAGGTGCGCGTGTAGTCCAGCGTGGTGAACTTGATGGCCAGCTGGTCCGGGAACTCCTGCACCATCGTGTCCAGCACCTGCGGGAAGGTCTTTTCGATCAAGGTCTCCTTCTTCCACACGTAGTTGCCGGTGTGGCGGTTGTTCCAATAGAGGTGCTTGCGGTTCAGGCGCGTGCCCTCGTAGCGCGACATGCAGCTTGCAAAGTGCGTGAGCAATATCTCGATGTCGCCGAGGCCGTCGATCCAGTCCGGGTTCCACTGCAGCGAGATGAACCCGTCGTAGTTCACGGAGCGCAGCGCGTTCATCAGCTCGCGCATCGGCAGCGCGCCCTCGCCCACCAGCTCCGGCACGAAAAGGCCCTCCTCGCGCCGGAAGTCGTGCACGTGCACGTGGCACACGTAGGCCCCGAGGTTCGTGATCGTGGCCTCGGCGTCCTCGCCGAACACGCAGGTGGAGTGCATGTCCCAGAGCGCCGCCAGCCGATCGTCGGCAAAGCGGTTCAGCAGGTCGCGCAGCCGCGCGGTGTCGGCGTAAGCGCCGGTGGTGGCGACGAGCAGCGTCACGGGCTTGTCGCCCACGGCGTCCAACAGCCGCGTCACGCGCTCCACGCAGGCGGCCTGGTTGTCGCAGTCCGTGTGGATGCCCACATAGGGCACGCCCAGGTTCACGGCCACCTCCACGCACTCCGAAAGCTCGTCCACGAAGCGCTGGTCGGTGAAGTCGCCCGCGCTGTCCACGCAGGGCAGCGACAACCCCTGGTTCGTCAGGCTCCGGCGCGTGGCGGCGGCCAGCTCCGGGTTCGTGGGGCTGGACTTTCCCTGGAACATCGCGCCGTTCACGTCGAACAGCTCCACGCCCGCCAGCCGCGCGTCCAGCGCCGCGCCGATGGCCTCGGCCCAGGAGAGGGATTTCCAGTATTGGATGGAGAAGGATAGTTTCATGGGTTTGTACCTCTTATCAGGGAGTAGGCAGTAGGGAGTAGGCAGTAGGAATAGCTTTGGAGATGGAACGGGCTTCCCCTACTCCCTACTCCCTCTTCCCTACTCCCTCGGCGAACTGAGCTCCGCTCAGTTCGCCTCATACACGATCTTGTTCAGCGCGCTGATGTAGGCGCGGATGGAGGCCCCGATGATGTCGGTGGAGATGCCGTTGCCGGAGTACACCCGGCCGTCGGCGCGCAGCTTCACCAGCGCCTGGCCCATGGCGTCGCGGCCCTCGGTGACGGTCTGGATCTGGAAGTCGTCCAGCTCGTAGTGGTGGCCGATCACCTGCTCGATGGCCAGGAACGCGGCGTCGATGGGGCCGTCGCCCACGCCCACGCCCCGCAGCTTTTCGCCGTTGCGGTTCAGCAGGATGTTGGCCGTGGCGGTGATGACGTTGCCGCTGTTGATCACGTAGCTTTCGATGTGATAGGTGCTGGGCACCTGCAGCGCGGTGCTGGCCACGATGGCGTCCAGCTCGCGCGTGCCCACGAAGTGCTTGCGGTCGGCCACGCGCCTAAAGGCCTCGTATACCTTCGCGTTGTCCTCGTCGGAGAGGTCGTAGCCCAGCTGGCGCACGACCTTCACCACCTCGCCGATGTCGTCGTTCGCGTCCAGGCAAACGCCGGACGCTTCGCCGATGGCCACGTTGCCGATGGGCGACTCGTTTGCCTCGCGCGGCTGCAGCATCCGGTTCATCTGGCCCGCCACGCGCGCCAGCTCCGTGGTGCGCAGGTTCATGGCGATGTCCAGCGCCGCGCCCTTGACCTCCACGAAGCGGGCGGCCTGCTGCAGCGTGGGATACCCAGCGGGCACGATCGCGCACTTCATGCCGTCCGCGCCGGAGGACGCGATGGCCGCGGCAGCGCAGGCCATGCCCATGCTCATGTCGTCGCTGACCTGCACCAGCAGCTTCACGCCCGCCAGCGCCGGCACGTTCGCCTTCACGTCCGCCACGAACGCCGCGAACTCGTCCGGCAGCATGATCCCCGCGGTGTCGCACAGCGTCACGCGGTTCGCGCCGGCCTCGATGGCCGCGGCGATGGCCTGGTACAGGAAGCTCGGCTCGGCGCGGGTGGCGTCCACGGCGGAGAACTCCACGCTCTCGCACAGGCCGCGCGCCGCCTTCACCCGCTCCGCGATCAGCTCCAGCATCGCGGGGGCCTTCTTGTGGCAGCTGTACTCCATCAGCGCCGGGGAGAGCGGGGCCAGCAGGTTCAGCCGGGGGTGCTTCGCGCCGCGGATGCTCTCCCAGGTCTGTTCCACATTCCCCTCGGCGATCTCCACCGCCGCGATCAGCGCCGTGGATACCATGGCCGCGATGGTCTTGTTGGACAGATGGTCGGCCTTCGCGCTGCCGATGGGCGCAAGCTCTATGCCGTCCACCTTCAGCCGCTCCAGCCCGCGGGCGATCTCCAGCTTTTCCTTGAACGACAGCGCGCCCTCGCGCAGCGCGTTCACTTCCCTGAGCGTCATGTCAATCAGCTTGATGGTCTTCATGGTGTCACTCCTATGGATCAGTATTCGATGGAATGTCGGGCGATAAAAAACCCGAAGCTCAAACATCTGGTTTGCGCTTCGGGACGATCAGACATCAATCAAACCGCGGTACCACCCGGATTGCCGCGTACGCGGCCCCTCGTCGGCGCTCCATCAAGCGCCCAGCCATGGTAACGGGGCTTCCGGACGATCTTACTTGCCTTTCAGACCGTCTGCTCTGGCAGGAGACTGCCTTCGGGCCCTCACATCGGCTCGCACCCTCTGCCGACTCTCTGAAGTGGACTGCCCGCGACATAATGCCTTCATCGCATTTACAGCTGTGATTTAGCTGGATAAAGTGTACCCCAACCCCGCCCCCTTGTCAAGCCGTTTAAGGGGGAGTTTTCATACAATTCACAAAATTTCAGAAAACCCGGAACTTATTTCCAGCCGCCTCCGTCCAAAGGACAACTAAAACGCGAAAGCAAGGAGGCAAACCCCATGAAGAACAACAAGGCTTACAACATCGCAATGCTCGTTTTCGGCGTCGTCATGATGATCAGCGGCATCGTCAAGATCGTCAGCGCGTTCTGATCGCAGGGCGCTTCCCCATCGACAAAACCGACAGAACGGAGTATAATGATTTCGGCGGGCAGGCGGATGAGCGGCCCGCCGAAATCAGAGAAAGAGGAGGGATTCCCGTGAACAAGACGCTGCGCATCCTGCTGATCCTGGCCGGGCTGGCCATGATCGTCAGCGGCATCATCAAGATCGTCGGCGCGCGGGGCGAGGAAGCCGCGGACGCGACGATCCCATTCGAGACCTCGATCGAGCTCAGCGACGGCGCGGGCAACCCCGCCGCCACGCTCGTCACCCGCGGCATCCGCGCGGACAAAGATCGGCAGATCACCGTGGCCTACACGCTGACCAACCACGGCGAGCGGGCGCTGACCCAGCTGACCTTCGACGTGCGCTACTTCGACGCCGACGGCAACGACCTGCGCGGCAAGGCGATCTTCGTGATGATCGGCCTGATGGAGGAGCCCCTGCAGCCCGGCGAGTCGCGCGACTTTGAAAAGACGCACTGGTTCGACGGCGCCCAGCAGGCCGTCGCCGTGGCGCTGGAACCGGAGGGCGTGCTGGACGAGGTGGAGCTGCCGCCGTGGACCGAGCCGCGGCCCGGCAACCTGCTGCTGGATTTCTGCAACTACGCGCCCTTCACCGCCTGCTTTGAGAACCTCGACGCCAACCCGCCCGTGCAGATGATCTACCACCGCGACGAGCAGGTGGACGAGACCGTCACCGACGTGGACGCGATCCTGAAGGAGATCGAGAGCCTGAAAAACATGCGCATCGGCGAGGAGAGCGACATCTCTGTCACCGACTCGGGCATCTCCTACTGGTTCACGATGGCGGACGGCACCGAGTGGGGCGTCGCCTTCGAGGCCCCCGGCCTGTTCTGCTGGCACGGGAAGGTGTATGAGGTCATACATTAAAAAGATCCTTCGACTCCGCTAGCGCTCCGCTCAGGATGACATCGTTACGGTTTTCGCAAACCTGTCATCCTGAGCGGAGCCTCGCTTCTGGCGAGGCGAAGTCGAAGGATCTTTTGGTTTCTTTTTTAGCCCTCGATCATGATGACCTTCTTTTCCGGCACCTTGCGGGCCTCCTGCTTCGGCACGCACAGGCTCAGCACGCCGTTTTCAAACCGGGCGGTGACATCCGTCTCGGTCAGGCCGTCGCCGACGTAGAAGCTGCGCTGCAGCGTGCCGGCGTAGCGCTCCTGGCGGATCAGCTTGCCCTTCTTGTTCTTCTCGTCCTTGTCCACGCCCTTCGCGGCGGTCACGCTCAGGTAGCCGTTCTCCAGGCTCAGCGTGATCTCGTCCTTCTTGAAGCCCGGCAGGTCGATATCCACTTCGTAGTGGTCCTCGTGCTCGTGCACGTCCGTCTTCATCTCGCGGGCGGCGTTCTTGCCGTACAGCCGGCGGTCGATGTTCCTGAAGTCGCGCGGCATCGGAAAATCATCGAAAAACTCATCAAACAGATTCTCGGCAAAGATACTCGGCATCAACATAACTCATACCTCCTTTGACGCTTCGGCCCGGTCGGGCCCTCCCGTCTTATGTTGTACCCAGCGAACCTCGAGATTATGCTCCGGGGCGCTTCCCCGGCCCTCTTCCCTCCGTTCGACTATTATTATACGCGTTTTGTTAGCACTGTCAAGAGGTGAGTGCTAATTTTCCGATGAACAATTTGTGAACAATAAAAGATCCTTCGACTCCGCTGACGCTCCGCTCAGGATGACAACAACGCGGCACCCTCTGACCTGTCATCCTGAGCGAAGCAGTTGCCGAAGGCCTAGCGAAGCGTCAAGGATCTTTTCACATTGAAAACGCGAAATATAAACCATTCTTCCCCATTGATCACCCTTGACACGAAAAAATACATATCCTATAATTATGATGGTTTGTTGTGTACCCTCGCAACCCTTTTCGACCCATGCCCGACCTTCCACTGGAGGCGCAAAGCCGTGAGAGAGAGAATCCGGGAGATCTGGACGACCCTGAACCGCAGCATATTCGTCGGCGACCGGTATGAGAAGAACCTGCGCAACATCGCCACGACCGGCCTCATCGTCGCGGCGCTGGGCCTGGTGATGACGCTGATCAACGCGGCGCAGGGGCAGTACGTCATGGCCCTGACGTGCTTCTTCATACTGCTCGCGGGGGCCATGTCCCACGTGTTCGCCGCCCGCTTCAGGAATCGGGAGGTCGCGGTCGTCTCCGCCGCCATCGTCGTGGTCGCTGTGCTGACCTACGACGTGCTCTATGCCGACAACGGCTTCGCGTTCATCTGGACGCTGCTGGTGCCGCTGTCGATGTGCTACATGTTCTCGGTGCGCATGGGCGCGCTGGCCACCGCCTATTTCCAACTGCTGTTCATCGTGATCTTCTACACGCCGCTGCGCGCCTTTGTCGCCCCGCACTATGCGGAGATCGTGATGAACCGCTTTCCGGTGCTCTACTTCTTCCACGGCCTGCTGGTGCTGTACGTGATGTTCCAGTACCACAAGAGCGTGCTGTTTGAGATCGAATACGCGGCCCGGCTCAGCGACGAGGTGGCGCGGCAGACGGCCGTGGCCGAGGAGCGCAGCCGCAAGATCGAGCAGATGTCGTTCCAGACCATCCAGACGCTGGCGCACGCCATCGACGCGAAGGACCCCTACACGAAGGGCCACTCCACCCGCGTCAGCGAATACTCCGTGATGATCGCGCAGGCGCTCGGCTGGCCGAAGGAGCGCGTGGACGACCTGCGGTGCGCGGCGCTGCTGCACGACATCGGCAAGATCGGCGTGCCCGACTCGATCCTGAACAACCCCAGCCGCCTGACGGACGTGGAGTACGACATCATCAAGTCCCACACCACGATGGGCGGGGACATCCTGCACGGCCGCGTCGCGATCGAGACCGCGGAGGACGTCGCCGTCAGCCACCACGAGCGCTACGACGGCAAGGGCTATCCGCGCGGGCTTAAGGGCGAGGCGATCTCCGAGGAGGCGCGCATCGCCGCCATCGCCGACGCCTTTGACGCCATGAGCTCCAACCGCGTCTATCGAAAGGCCTGCGACAGCGAGCACATCCGCCGCGAGCTGATCGAGGGCCGGGGCCGCCAGTTCGACCCCCACTTCGTGGACGTCTTCATCAACCTGTGGGATTTCGGGATGCTGAACGAGATCATGCGACACGACTCCGTCGAGGGCGAGGACAGCCTCGAGGTGTCCTCGGCGCTGCTGCAGGAGGTCGTGGAGGCGTTCGCGTCCCAGGGCTCCGCAGACGACATCGACATCACCACCGGCATCCTCAGCCGCGGCGCCGGAGAGACCGCCATCGCCCAGCACATGCGCCAGGCGCCCGGCTGCTTCGTGTTCTTCGACATGGACAACCTCAAGAAGATCAACGACACGAACGGCCACAACGCCGGCGACCGGGCGCTGCGCCTGATGGGCGACACGCTCGCGCGCAACGGCGAGGACTGCGTCTGCTGCCGCCTGGGGGGCGACGAGTTCCTGATGTTCATCCAGAACGCCACCGCCGACGAGGCGGAGGCCCGGGTGCGCCGGATCGTCGCCGACTTTGAGGAGGAAAAGGCCAAGGACCTGGAGATCGCCCCGGCCTCGCTATCCGCGGGCCTGGTGATGTGCACGCCCGCCGACACCTTTGCGCAGGCCTACGCCATGGCGGACAAGGCGCTGTACCACGTCAAGCAGAACGGCAAGGACGGCTACAGCTTCTACAGCCAGAGCTCGGAGGCCTCCGGCAACGCCACGATGGACATCCGCAAGCTGGTGGACGCCATCCGCAACAGCGGCAGCTACGAGGGCGCGCTGGACGTGGAGTACCGGCAGTTCGCGAAGCTGTATGAGTTCATCGGCAACCTGGAAAAGCGCTTCTCCCACCCGTTCAGGCTGATCATGATCACGCTGGAGGCCTCGATCATACTGGTGGGCGCCGACCCCGAAGGCGTGCGCATCGCGGTGGACCGCATCTTCCGCGGCTACTACAAGATGAACGGCAGCGGCGCGTTCTCGCCGTCCTACGCCGTGGCGGAGCTGGAGGGCCAGTCGGACGCGCGCCGGGAGGCCGGACAATGAAGGGAAAGAGAATCAACTGGGGGCGGGCGATGCTCGTCTCGCTGCCGTTCTTCGCGCTGACGCTGTTCTGGCAGGCCTACGACTACGTGGTGCCGCTGATCCTCTCGCGCCACTACCGGCTCGGCACGACGCTGTACTCCGTCGTGATGTCGATCGACAACGTGATCGCGATGATCTTCCTGCCGCTGTTCGGCATCCTCTCCGACCGCATCTCCGGCCGCCTTGGCCGCCGCACCCCGCTGATCCTCGTCGGCACGGCGGGCCATGAGCCTGAACCGCTCCCCCAGCGCCGCCCTCGCGGCGGACTGCTTCATCCGCCCGCAGCGCACGATGGCCAACGCCATCCTGAACCTGATGGCTGGCATCGCCGGGGTGCTGTTCGGCGTCGTGGGGCGCATGCTGATCGCCGAGCGGGGCGACGTGCCGCTGTTCTCGGGGTGCCTGACGTTCGTGATGATCGCCATGCTCGCCGCCACCGCCGTCTACCTCGCCGCCGTGCGCGAAAACCGGTTCGTGGACGAGGTGAAGCGGCAGAACGAGCGTCTGGGCCTGATCGACGAAAAGACGGACACGGCGCGCAAAACACCCGTGCGCCTGACCCCCGCCGAGCGCCGGAGCCTGCTGCTCATCCTCGGCTCGGTGCTGTTCATCTACATGGGCTACAACGGCTTCCACACCCACTACACCAACTACCTGGTCACGCACCTGAAGATGAGCGCCTCCTGGACGGGCCCCTACCTGCTGGAGGTGGGCGTGGGCATGCTGATGATGATCCCCGGCGCGTTCATCACGTCGAAGCTGGGCCGCAAGAAGAGCAGCCTCGTCGGCATGGCCGCCTGCGTGATCGGCTACCTCGGCGCCAGCACCGTCACCAGCGCCCACCCCGAGAGGCTCTACATCTGGTTCCTGATCGCGGCGATGGGCTTCCCGCTGTTCGCCATCAACCTCGGCCCGATGGTGCTCGAGCTGGGCCGCGACAGCGACTCCGGCCGCTACATGGGCTACTACTACGCCGCCGTCACCGGCGCGCAGATCGTCACGCCCACGCTGGCCAGCCTCTTCATCAACGCCTGCGGCTACTGGGTCATCGGCCTCTACGGCGCGGCCTGCACCGCCGTCGCGCTGCTGTGCATGCTGCCCGTCCGCCACGGCGACGTGAAGCTCAGCTTCCTGCGCGCCTTTGAGGACTCCACGGCGGTGGACGATTAAAAATGTGTCATGGGGACGGTTCTCCTGTCACATTTTTCCCCGCTTCGCAGTTCTTGCCAATTAACATGGGTTAACATTGATTCAACAGCAACGCGCTTTATCTTGACAAATTGCTTTACTATAATTTAGTTGCTCTTGGAAACGGGCGCAAGCCGCTCCGGAGCGTGCCGCGAAGTCGCGGCGAAGCATTGCGCACGGCGCAAACACAACACGAAAGGGAGTACATCAACATGAAGAAGATCTTTGCTCTGCTGCTGGTCATGGTTCTGCTGGCCGTTGGTCTGACCGCCTGCAAGAAGGCCGAGAAGAAGGCCGAAGAGGCTGCCGCCACCGTCGAGGAGAAGGTTGAGGAGACCACCGAGGCCGTCGAGGAGAAGGCTGAAGAGGGTGCTGAGGCCGTCGAGGAGAAGGCTGAAGAGGTTGCCGAGACCGTCGAGGAGAAGACTGAAGAGGCTGCCGAGGCCGTCGAGGAGAAGGTCGAGGAGACCACCGAGGCCGTCGAAGAGGCCGTTGAGGAAGCCACCGAGGAGAAGACCGAGGGCTAATCGACCGACGCTTTCAAAAGGCGCTCCGCGCATCGCGCGGGGCGTCTTTTTGGCTTGTGCATGATTAGGAAAACGGAACGCTTTCCGGGTCGGCGGGTTCCGTTGCCACAGGCTTGGCGAAGCGTTCAGGAACACGTCGACAATCATTGCTCCCGGTGCAAATTGACACCGGGGGCGGATTGTGCTATATTCAGATCACAATGGAAACGCTGAACAAGGAGTCCATACCGATGAAGAAAAACACCCTGCTGCGCGCCCTGGCGCTCTGGATGTACCTGATCCTCTCGGGCGCGGCAGCCCTGGCGGAGGCGCCCCTCGCCGACGACGCGGCCGACGACGCCCCCATCGTGGAGTAGCCCGAGATCGCGCTCCCCGCCGATGATGTGGCGGAGGCGGAGCCCGCGCCCGTCGAGGAAATCCCTGCGGAAAGCATCGCGTCCGTTGAGGAAGCGCCCGTCGAGGACGGCCCGACGTCCGTCGCGGCCCCGGAGGCGGCGGCGGAGGACGCGGCGGAGGACGCGCAGCCGCCCGCCGAGCCCGCGTTGGACCCCGGCACGTGCGTCTTCGCGCAGACCGCCTCGATCGAAAGCGATACGTGGTCCAACGTGAACCTGGTGCGCGCCGACGGCTTTTCCGGGGCGATGGCGCTGGTGGACGGCCAGCTGACGCTCGTCAACGTGACGATCGACGGCAGGCCCGCCCGCGAGGCCGACCTGGCCGCCTGCTTCGCGCTCGGTTCCAACGGCACGATCGTCATCCAGGACGACGCGCCGCTCTCGCTGAACCTGAGCGCGTTCTGCGTCAACAAGGGCGGCAAGGTGGCGCTGTCCGCGCGCTTCAACGGCGCGTACGTGCCCGCGAAGAAGGTCAAGTGGGCGACCTCCGACAAGAAGGTCGCGAAGGTGTCCAA
>CACYET010000081.1 GCA_902773515.1 uncultured Eubacteriales bacterium
CGGCGGGCGTCGCGTCGCCGTCGACCGGGTTCAGGCTGTTCGCGAACAGGCCGCCGGCGCTCAGCGCGGGCAGGCCCGGCTGGTCGTCGCCCTCGGGCTCGGCGGTGGGCTCGGCGGTGGGCTCGGGCGTGGCCGCGGGCTGCGCCTGCTCGCCCTCGAGCACGGAAAACTTCGAGGAGATCCAGCCGGTCTTGCCGCCGGCGGACACCTTGTACCAGGTCACGCCGCGGTCGTCCACGCTGCTCTCGTCCAGGTAGTCGAGCGTCTTGCCCTCGGAATAGCTGGTGACAATCTCATAGCTCAGGCCCGGGCCGGAGCGCAGGTTGACGGTCGCCGTGGTGCGCACGTCCGCCAGCGCGAGGCCGCACGCCAGCAGCATGGCCAGCGCCAGCGCCAGGGTCCTCATAGCGCGATTTTTCATTATCATGTACCTCCTGAAAACGATTCGTTCATTCGCTTGTGCTGCACCCGTTCGGGGTGTACGTCCAGTATAGCATGAAGCCCGGCTTTGTCAACAAGGCGCGCCAAGATTTCACCGGCGCGCCCAAATTTTTAGCATTGCGGTATATTTTGCGTCAAAACGTCCCATTCTAAGGGCACAAAGCCGTTTCACCGGCCAAGAGAAGGAGATGTTATTATGCTGGATCGCATTTCACTGGTGCTGAGCATCATCGGCGGCATCAACTGGCTGCTGGTGGGCTTGTTCCGATTTGACCTGGTGGCCTACCTGTTCGGCGGACAGGCCGCGACGCTCAGCCGCGTGATCTACACCATCGTGGGCGTGGCCGCGCTGTGGTGCATATCCCTGCTGTTCCGCGAGCGCGCGGACGAGCCGATTGGGGAGTAAAGGACAATACCCAGGCTGTTCATTCGCAGGGGCGTCGATGCGATTCCCCTGCGTTTTTTTGAATTTGGGCACGATTAGGAAAACGGAACGTTTTCCGGGTGGGCGACATCCGCAGGATGGCGTCGACAATCGTTCCGTGTTCTTCGATGACGAAATGTACAGATCCTTCGCTTCGCTCAGGATGACAACGACGAGAGCCTGTCATCCTGAGCGAAGCGAAGGATCTGTACGAATGTCCTCGAACAACATCACGACCATCCCGTGGCTGCCCTTGAGCAAGTTCTTTTACAAATTCTTGATGAATATCTCCAGCCCGATGGCGATCAGGATCGCGCCGCCGAGGATCGAGGCCTTCCCGGCCAGCTTCGTGCCGAACCGTCGCCCCAGGCGCAGCCCGACCACGCAGATGGCGAACGTGAACACCGCGATGATCAGAGAGGCCGCGAGCGCGTGCGGCCAGCCGTACTGCTCGATGGTGAAGCCCACCGACAACGCGTCGATGGACGTGGCCACGCCCTGCATCAGCAGCGCCCCGCGGCCCACCGCGCCGCTCGCGCCCTCGTCGCCGCCCTTGTGCGCGATGCCCTCATACAGCATCTTGCCGCCGATGTAGCCCAGCAGCGCCAGCGCGATCCAGGGCACGGCCTTCTGGAACGCCTCGAAGGCCTGCGCCACGGTGCGCACGCACAGCCAGCCGATCATCGGCATGATGAACTGGAAGAACGCGAACGTGCCCGCGATGCGGATCATCTGCCCCCGGCGCATGCCCGGGTCGTTCAGGCCGTTCGCCAGCGACACCGAGAAGGCGTCCATCGCCAGCCCCACGCCCAGCAGCGCCGAGTTGAGAAAAAAAGAAAGGCTCCACTGCATACGAGCCGCCTCCGTGATCGCGTCGTTTTGTCTATTATAGCACTCTGGCGGACGCGATGTCAACGGCGGCCCATCGCCGCCTCGAGCACCGCGGCGTGAACGGCGGCGGCGACGGCGACGGCGCGATCGTCGGGCAGGAAGGCGGCGTTGTGCAGCGGCAGGGCACAGCCCGCGCCGACGTGGTAGAAGCTGCCGGGGCGCTCCATCAGGAAGTAGCCGAAGTCCTCGGTGGTCAGCGTGGGCTTCTCGATCACGTGCACGCGCCCGTCCCCCAGCAGCTCCCGCGCCGCGGACTCGACGAGCGCGGTCATGCCGTCGTCGTTCACCACGCCGGGATAGCTCTCGTTCAGCGCCACGTCGCCCGTCGCGCCCCAGGCCGCGAGCGTCGCGTCCGCCGTCTCGCGAAAGCGCCGCTTCAGCTCGGCGCGGGCGTCCGGGCCCAGCGTGCGAATGATGCCCCGCATCTGGGCGCAGTCCGCCAGCGCGTTCTCCGCCGTGCCCGCGTGGAATTCGCCGACCGTCACCACGGCCCGCTCGCCCGGCAGTACGGCCCCCGGCAGCGCGATCAGCCGCGTCGCCAGCTCCGCCGCCGCGCCCAGCGCGTCCACGCCCTTCTCGCGCTCGGCGGCATGCGCGCCCGCGCCGCGCACGACGATTTGAAACGTGTCCGACGCGGCGTAGAACTTGCCGAAGCGCACGCCGACGTCGCCCAGCGGCAGTTCCGGCGACACGTGCGCGCCGAACACGGCGTCCACGCCGTCCAACGCCCCGGCCTCGATCATCCGGCGCGCGCCGCCCCGGCCCTCCTCGTCGGGCTGGAACAGGAACACCGCCGCGCCGGGCAGCGTTTCGCGCCGCTCGGCCAGCAGCCGCGCCGCGCCCAGCGCCGCGGCCATGTGCACGTCGTGGCCGCAGGCGTGCATCACGCCCGGGTTCTCGGAGGCGAAGTCCGCGCCGGTGGCCTCGGTCAGCGGCAGCGCGTCCATGTCCGCGCGCAGCGCCACGGTCCGGCCGGGGCGGCCGCCCTCCAGCCGCGCGACGACGGCCGTGTCCAGCAGCCGCCGGGAAGGTATGCCCAGCCGCGCGAGCGCTTCCTCGATCCGCCGCGCGGTGCGCTCCTCGCGGTTGCCCAGCTCCGGGCAGCGGTGCAGCGCGTGCCGAAGCTCGGCCAGCTCCGGCGCAATGGATCGGGCACGGGTGAGGTAGTCGGTCATTATATCCTCCTTTGGCTTGCTTGCCGGGGGTTCGGGGGCGGCAGCGCCCCGAGCTTCAATCGTTGCCGGCGACATGTGCGGCGGCAACGGAAGCATTTTTGCGCCAGGAAGCCTGTCGACCAGAGCAAAAATGGTTTCCTTGCAGATTCACCGCCCGGAAATCGCTTGCGATTTCAGGTGAATCTGTCAAAGGGGTGGCAATGGCGAGGGAAGCAGGTCCCCCGCCATATCACAGCTTCCTCAGCGCCGCCTCGAGCGCGGTCTTCTGGGTGGTGCCGGCGTCCTTCTGCTTGATGACGCGCGCGGGGCACCCGGCGACGACGGCGTTGTCGGGAACGTCCTCGATCACGACAGCCCCGGCGGCGACCACCGCGCCCGCGCCGATGTGCACGCCCTCGATCACGACGGCGTTCGCGCCGATCAGCACGCCGTCCTCGACGATCACGGGCCTGGCGGAGGCCGGCTCGATCACCCCGGCCAGCACCGCGCCCGCGCCCACGTGGCAGTTCCTGCCCACGGTGGCTCGGCCGCCCAGCACCGCGCCCATGTCGATCATCGTACCCTCGCCGATGATCGCGCCGATGTTGATCACCGCGCCCATCATGATCACGGCGCTCTTGCCGATGGTCACGTTGTCGCGGATCAGCGCGCCCGGCTCGATGCGGGCCTCGATGCCCTTCATGTCCAACAGCGGCACCGCGCTGTTGCGCCGGTCGTTCTCGATCACGATGTCCGCGATCCTGTCCCGGTTTTGCTCGAGGATCGGGGCGAGCTCGCCCCAGTCGCCGAACACCACCTTGTCCCCCGCGCCGAACACCTTGGCGCTGCCGTAGTCGATGGGGGCGCTCTCCTTCACATAGAGCTTCACCGGCGTCTTCTTCGGGGCGGTTGAGATATAGTTGATCAATTCCTGCGCGTTCATGGCAATCTCCTATTCCACGATGTCCTTCATGTCGTAAAGCCCCGGCGCGCGGCCCGCGAGAAATTCCGCGGCCGCTAGCGCCCCGCGCGCGAACAGCGAGCGGTCCTCGGCCTCGTGCTTCAGCGTGAGCGTCTCGTTTCCGGCGGCAATGATGATCTCGTGAATGCCCACCTCGTTGCCGTAGCGCAGCGAGTGGATGCCGATCTCCCGCCGGGTGCGCTTGCCGTTCTCGTGGCGGCCGATCAGCAGTTCGCTGTCGGGCCGGGCCTCCTGGATGCGCCGCGCCAGCAGCAGCGCCGTGCCGCTGGGCACGTCCAGCTTCTGGTTGTGGTGGCGCTCGATGATCTCGATGTCGGCCTCGGGGAACATGGCCGCCGCGCGCCGGGCCAGGTCGGCCAGCACCGCCACGCCGATGGACATGTTGCCCGACAGGAACACCGGCACGGCCTTCGCCGCCGCGCGGATCATGTCGAGCTCCGCGTCGGTCTGGCCCGTGGTGGCGATCACCACCGGCAGGCCGCGCGAGACGCAGTACTCCGTCACGGCCTGCGTGGCCGCGTGGCTGGAGAAGTCGATCACCACGTCGGCGGGGCCCTCGTACTGCTTCAGCTCCGAGTAGCCGTCCCCGGCGGCGTAGCTCCAGTCCACCTTCGCAACCACGGCGTGCGCGCCGCCCTGCTCGACGGCCTCCGACACGATCCGCCCCATGCGCCCGTTTGAGCCGTTCAGTATGATATTCATGCTATAACCTCGTCTTTTGTTGTGTTGTTGAGGGAGTAGGGAGTAGGCAGTAGGGAGTAGGAATAGTGGCTGCCGCGTTCTCCGGCTTTTCCTACTCCCTATTCCCTACTCCCTACTCCCTTGAAAAATCAAATCAGCCCATGTCCTTCCATGATCGCCTTCAGCTTCGCCCAATGCGCGTCCTCCATCGGGGTCAGGGGCAGGCGCACGTAGTTCTCGCACCAGCCCATCGCGGCCATCGCGGCCTTGACGGGGATGGGGTTGACCTCGCTGAACAGCGCGTTGATCAGCGGCAGCAGGTCCATCTGCATGCGCGCGCTGCCGGAAACGTCGCCCTCGAAGAAGCGCTTGCACATCCGCACCGTGGCGGCGGGCATCACGTTCGACAGCACCGAGATCACGCCGCTGCCGCCCATCGACAGCACCGGGACCACCTGGTCGTCGTTGCCGGAGTAGATGTCCACGACGTCGCCCACCAGCATGGCCGTCTCCACGATCTTGGAGATGTTGCCGCTGGCCTCCTTGATGCCGACGATGTTCGGGTGCTTGGCGAGCTCGGCGTAGGTGGCGGGCTCGATGTTCACGCCCGTGCGGCTGGGCACGTTGTAGAGGATGATCGGCCGGTCCACCGCGTCGGCGACGGCGGTGTAGCTGGCGATCAGGCCCTTCTGGGTGGCCTTGTTGTAGTAGGGCGTCACCACCAGCAGCGCGTCCGCGCCCGCGCGGCAGGAGAACTTCGACAGCGTGATGGCGCGGTTGGTGTCGTTGGAGCCGCTGCCCGCGATGATGGGCACGCGCCCCGCCGCGCGCTCCACCGCGAAGCGGATGCACTCCTCGTGCTCCTGGTAGGTCAGCGTGGAGCCCTCGCCGGTGGTCCCGGCGATCACCAGCGCGTCGATGCCCTCGGCGATCTGCCAGTCGATCAGCTTGCCGAAGGCCTCATAGTCGACGCCCGCGGCGTTCAGGGGGGTGATCAGCGCCGTGGCGGCGCCGCGAAACACGGTCTGCTTCTTCATGTGGTTGCACCTCGCTGTCGTAGTAAAAAACCAGTCAACGCGCCGGCATTGACTGTTCTGTTATGATAATAGGTTAGCACAAAAAAGCGCGGCTGTCAATCCGGCGGGTTGTTAATATTATAGTAGCTTCGCGGCGGAATTACAAGTAAACATTGAGGGTCAGGAAAGATTCTTGACGCTGCGCTAGGCCTCCGGCAACCACTGCGTTCAGAATGACAACGATAGACTGACCGTCACCCTGTCATCCTGAGCGAAACGAAGGATCTTATAAAATCGGCCCCGGTTCCGAGGAACCGGGGCCATAGAGAGGGGGGATAAACCGTTATTCCTTTTCGGTCAGCGTGACGTCGATGTCGAGCGTCTCGTAGCCGCCGCCGACGGTCAGCGTGCCGTTGGCGTCGTAGGCGCCGTTGCCGTTGCCATTGCCGTTGCCGTAGCTGTAGTTATAGCCGTAGCCGAACGGGAAGCCGAAGCCGTAGCCGAACGGGCTGCTGTAGTAGTTGTCATAGCCGTTGTTCACCATGCCGACGTTGTTGTAACGCACGATGGTCAGCGTCACGGTGTCGCCGGGCTTGAAGGTGTCCAGCAGGGTGGTCAGCTCGCGGCGCGTGGTGACGCGCTGGCCGTTGACGGCGGTGATGAAGTCGTACTGCTTCAGGCCGGCCTTCTCGGCGCCGCCGCCCTCCGTGACGGAGGTGACGCACACGCTGGCGGGCGCGTAGTCGTTCATCGGCTCGTCCGGGCCGTCCTGGTCCATGACGGTCACGCCGATCTGCGGGCGGATGACCTTGCCGTTCTCCATCAGCTGCTGGGCGATCGGGTAGGCCGTCTCGATCGGGATGGCGAAGCCCAGGCCCTCGTAATTGCCGTTGGAGTAGAAGCTGCCGCGGTACTTCAGCGTGTTGATGCCGATCAGGTTGCCCTGGTAGTCAAACAGGCCGCCGCCGCTGTTGCCGCTGTTGATGGGCGCGTCGTGCTGGATGTAGTTCACGTTGCGGGAGGTGTTGCTGCCGCTCATGCTCGTGCGCTCCAGCGCGGAGATGATGCCGCGGGTGACGGTGTTCGCCAGGATCTCGCCGCCGGGGTTGCCGATGGCGATGACGGTGCTGCCCACGGGCAGGCTCTCGGAGGAGCCGATGCTGACGGGCACCAGTGTGTCGGCCTGGTCCTCCACCTTCAGCACGGCCAGGTCCATCGCGGAATCCGCGCCGACCAGCGTGGCGTCCACCTTGTCGCCGCTGGGCAGGAGCACCTGCCAGGCGCAGCCGTCCTCAATGACGTGGTTGTTGGTCAGCACGTAGCCGCCCTCGGCGATCACCACGCCGCTGCCCTGGCTGACCGGGGTGTTCTGCACGCCGGTGCTGCGGCTCCAGCCCTCGGTGCTGGTGATGATGCCCACCACGGAATTGGCGTTCTTCTGCGCCACGTAGATGGCGGGGCTGGTGTCCTCCGTGGGCATCGGGGCCTCGACCTGCGCGGGCTCGGTCTGCGCCGCCTCGGCCGAGGCCGCGCGCGTGCCGCCCGTCAGGGTGAAGACGCCGCCCACCGCCAGCGCGCAAACCAGCGCCAGCGCCACGACCAGCGCATAGCCGCGATTCGCGCGGGCGCGCCGGCGATTGTTTCTCATACCGTTAGTCTTCATATCTATCTTCTCCTCTCACAGAAAATGCATTCATCAGGGTTTCCCGTTTCGCGACCGGGCTCTCATCCCGTTCGCTGGAAATATTATAGGGTCAGGAAAGGTCAAAGTCAATAAACAAACATTGCATGATTTGTGAACGAATTGAAAACGCTGCAGGCGCGCACCCACAGCGTTTTCAATTCATTTTGTCAGCTCTTCTCCCCCACCCGGTTCAGCACAAAGCCCAGGCCCGCGCCCACCGCGCCGCCGGCGAT
>CACYET010000082.1 GCA_902773515.1 uncultured Eubacteriales bacterium
GCCGCGTCGGCCGCGCGCTCAAAGACCACGATATCCGCCTCGGGGTCGTGGCCGTCGTACCCGGACAGGTACACTTCCTGATCGTCCTCGGAAAAGGCGAACACGCCTGTGGTACCGGCGAGCTTCGCCTCGCCCAGCTCCACCGCCTCATCGGAGTCCGTGATCGGCAGATCCCAGAACTTGCCCTTGTCGTAGACAAAGCCGTTCACGTCGCAGTCGTAGTAGATGGTCGTCTTGAAGATGTACGCACCGTGCGTCATCGGGGCGGCGATCTCCACGTCCCAGCCGCGCGCCTCGTTCTTTTGGACGGTCATCTGCGTAAACTGCGTCTCGGCCTGCAGCCATTCGCCGGAGAGCAGCGGGTCCTGCTCCGCCTCGTCGGGGGAGAACGCCTCGCTGCCGCCGGTGACCTCCTGCACCGCGCCGTCCGCCACGCGCAGATCCCAGGTGAGGCACTTGTCGCAGGCGATGCCGATATAGTGCCGCACGCCGACCGTCACGTCGCCGTTGCCGGTGGGCTCGTAGCGCGCCACATAGGTGCCCTCGAGGGTGTCCTCGAACGCCAGCTTCACCACGGTATCGTCCTGGGCCATGTCGTCGGCGATCCAGCCCAGGTCATCCCCCGCGTCGATCTGAATGACGAAGCTGCCGTCCTCCGTCAGCGTGTTGACCTGAAGGCCCGCCGCGTCCTGCGTTCCCTCCGCCAGCGCGGCAAAGCCGCAGAGCATCAGGGCGATTACCAGCATTGCAGAAACAAACTTCTTCATGATGAAAACTCCTTCCAATATAACCGCCGGTCGTGCCGGTCGGCGTATTTCGTCAGTTGCCGTGATAGATCTGTGCCAGGCCTCCGTGGGAGGTCTCGCGGTACTTCTCGTTCATGTCCATGCCCGTGCGGTACATGGTGGTCACCACTTCGTCGAAGGAAATCTTGCGGGTCGAATACAGAAAGCGGGAGAGGTTGACGGAGCTGATGGCGCGCATGGCGGCCACGGCGTTGCGCTCGATGCAGGGAATCTGCACCAGGCCCTTCACCGGGTCGCAGGTCAGGCCCAGGTTGTGCTCCATAGCGATCTCCGCCGCGTACTCGATCTGGTCGATGTTCAGCCCGTACAGCGCGGCCAGCGCCGCGGCGGTCATCGAACAGGCGCTGCCGATCTCCGCCTGGCAGCCGCACTCGGCGCCGGAGATCGAGGCGTTGGTGCGGATCACGTTGCCCACCAGCGCCGCCACGGCCAGCGCGTCCAGTATCTCCTCCTCCGGGAAGCCGCGGTCCGCGTGCATGTAGTACAGCACGGCGGGCAGCACGCCGCAGCTGCCGCAGGTGGGCGCGGTGACGACGATGTGCTCGTCGGCGTTCTCCTCGCTGACGGCGTAGGCGTAGGCGGCGATCACGCGGTTCATCGTCACGTCGGCGCTCTCGTTGTAGCAGCGCTTTTCGTACAGCAGCTTCGCCTTCCGGGCCACGCCCAGCCCGCCGGGCAATATGCCCTCCGCCGCGAGGCCGCGCCGGATGGCGTCCTTCATGGCCTCCCAGGCCGTCTTCAGGTAATCGCGCAGCGACGGGTCCTCCATGCGGTAGATGAACTGCTCAAGGTTCAGGCTGCGCTCCCGGCAGAGGTTCAGAATCTCGGTGAAGTTGCGCTGGGGGTACACCTCGCGCTCCTCCTCCGAATCCTCGTTCTCGATGCGGATCGAGCCGCCGCCGACGCTGAAGATGCGATTCGCGCCGATGCGCTCGCCGCCCTTGAAGGCCTCGAACAGCATCGTGTTCGGGTGTGGCAGGTCCTTTTCGTCCCGGTCGAAGGCCACCTGCGCCCCCGGAAGGCCCGCGCGGATGGCCTTGCCGGTGCCGTGGCCCTCGCCGGTGAAGGCCAGCGAGCCGTAGAGCGTCACCCGATAGGCGTCGGCCTGCGGGTAGCGCGCGCCGAAGATCTGCGCGGCGTGGTAGGGGCCGACGGTGTGGGAGCTCGAGGGTCCGTTGCCGATCTTGTAGACGCTCCTGACGGTTTTCATGGCGTTGCCTCCCCGGAATTTAGTGTGTCGATCACCCGCGCGTCACGCGCTTGCGGCCGGGCGATATGGCCCGCTGGGGACAGACCAGCAGGCACAGGTGGCAGCCGACGCACCTGTTGGCGTCCAGCACCGGGCGGCGCTGCTCGTTCATGCGGATCGCCTGGTGGCCGCCGTCGGCGCAGGAGATGGCGCAGCGCCCGCAGCCGATGCATGCCTCGCGCCTGAACTTCGGGAACACGATGCTGTCGCGCCCCAGCGCGTCGGTGGTCGCGTCCAGCGCATCCAGGCCCAGGCCGATCAGGTCCTTCGCGCTCTGAAAGCCCATCTCCGCCAGGTAGAGGTTCAGCCCCTCCTTCATATCGTCGATGATGCGGTAGCCGTACTGCATCACGGCGGTGGTCACCTGGATCGAGCCGCCGCCCAGCAGCATGAACTGCAGCGCGATGGGTCGCACGGCGTTGCCGCTGTAGCCGCCCACGGCGCTATGGCCGTGCACGGCGGGCGACGACGCGAAAGTGTGCAGGTTCAGACCCACGACGGACTTGATCGTGTTGATCGCGGCGATGCCATCCGCGCCGCCGCGCCTGGCGGCCTCGGCCGCCGGACCCATCGAGGCCACGTTCGGCGTCAGCTTCGCCAGCACCGGGATGCTGCACGCGCGCTTGGCGGCGGCGGTGAAGCGCTCCACCAGCTGGGGCACCTGGCCAATATCCGAGCCGAGCCCGCCTTCTGCCATGTTCGGGCAGGAGAAGTTCAGCTCCACCGCGTCCGCGCCGCTCTCCTCGCACAGCCGCGCCAGCTCTCCCCACTCCGCCTCATTCTGCCCCATGATGGAGGCCAGTATGAACTTCGTCGGGTATTTCGCCTTCAGCCGGCGAAATATCTCCATGTTCTCGGCCACGCTGTGGTCGGAGAGCTGCTCGATGTTCTTGAAGCCCATGATGCCGCCGCCGTCGCCGGTGATGGCGGAAAAGCGCGGCGAGGCCTCATGGATGTCCATGGAGCAGACGGTTTTGAAGCACGCGCCGGCCCAGCCCGCCTCGAACGCCCGCGCGCACATGTCGTAGGTGCTGGCCACCACTGAGGAGGACAGCAGAAACGGGTTCTCCAGCGGGATGCCGCACAGCTCGCAGCGCAAGCGCTCCTCATCCCCCGGCACCGGCGTCTCCGCCCGGGGCTTCACCTCGCCATACAGGCGGTTCACAAGGTCCTTCACGGGCACCTCGCCCGGGCGCACGCACGCGCGCTCGCAGGGCGCGTCACAGGCCAGGCAGGGGTTCTCTTCCTTCAGGCGCGAGACCATGCCCTGCTCGTTGCGAAACCAGATGCCGCGCAGCAGCCGCGACGGCTTAAGCGCCTTGCAGGCGTCGTCGCAGGGCGCGTCCAGGCACAGCGCGCAGCGGATCATGTCGCTGCGGCGGATGATGGGGTCGTTCAGGATCATGTCGGGCGCACCTCCCGCAGATTATTCCGACACCATTATAACACAGTCCGGCGTCCGTGCGCACTTTTTTCGCGCCGCTTTTCCGTTTTTTTTCACGGACTTCGGCATATTAACTTGATAAAAGCGCGGCGTTTGCTTATAATGAAGGAAGTATGATGCCATCAGGGAAGGAGCGAGCACCATGGACGAATACAACGAGATCGGCGCGCGGCTCAGAGAGCTGCGGGAAGTGAGCGACTACACCGTGGAGGAGCTGGCGGCCGAGCTTCGCCTGAGCCCGGAGGTCTACGCCTCCTACGAGGTCAACGGCAAGGACATTCCCATCAGCGTGATCTACGAGATCGCCAACAAGTTCAAGGTCGATTTCAACGAGATCGTGACCGGGCAGAGCGCCAGGCTCGAAACCTACCACCTGATCCGCCGCGGCGGCGGCAAGACGGTGAACCGCAACCCGGAGTATCACTTCGAGGACCTGGCCTACCGCTACGCCAACAAGGTGATGCAGCCGCTGCTCGTGACGCTCGAGCCCACGGACGAGCCCGCGAAGCTGATCGCGCACTCCGGCCAGGAGTTCAACCTGGTGCTGGAGGGCACCGTGATCATCACGCTGGGCGACAAGGAGTTCACGATGAACGAGGGCGACTCCATCTACTTCAACCCCACCATACTGCACGGCCAGCGCTGCGGCAGCGACAGGAAGGCGCGGTTTTTGACGGTGATCGCCGAATAAACGACTGATACAAAGGGGACGGGCAGTTTTGAATTATTTGCTGAATCGCTTTTTGCCGCAGATCGAGTTTGACAGCTACGAGGAGTTCCGCGAGAAGTTCACGATCAACGTGCCGGAGGACTTCAACTTCGGCTTCGACGTGGTGGACGCCTGGGCGGAGCACGAGCCGGACAAGCGGGCGCTGGTGTGGGTCAACGAGGCCGGCGAGGAGCGCACGTTCACGTTCGCGGACATGAAGCGCCTCTCCAACCGCGCGGCCAACTTCTTCAAGCGCCTGGGGCTGAAAAAGGGCGACGTGGCGCTGATGATACTGCGCCGCCGCTGGGAGTACTGGGTGTGCGCCACGGCGCTGCACAAGCTGGGCGTGATCCTGATCCCGGCAAACCTGCAGCTGACGAAGAAGGACATCGTCTACCGCGGCAACGCCGCCGAGGTCAAGGCTGTGATCTGCGTGGACGACCCGTTTGTCGTCAGTCAGATGGAGGCCTCCGTGCCGGAGATCCCCTCGCTCAGGCATAAGATCCTCGTCGGCGAAAAGCGCGAGGGCTGGCTGGATCTGCACGAGGGCATGGATGAGTCCTCGGACGAGCTTGCGCGCCCGGTTGGCGATCAGGCGACCCGCTGGGACGACGTGATGCTGGTGTACTTCACCTCAGGCACCACCGGCATGCCCAAGCTGGTGCAGCACAACTTCGCCTACCCGCTGGGCCACATCGTCACCGCGAAGTACTGGCAGCACGTGGAGGAGAACCGGCTGCACATGAGCGTGTCCGATTCCGGCTGGGCCAAGTTCGGCTGGGGCAAGATTTACGGCCAGTGGATCTGCGGAGCCACCATCTTCTGCTACGACATGGAGGGCCGCTTCAACCCGCGGCACCTGCTGGAGAAGGTGGAGAAATACCGCGTGACCACGTTCTGCGTGCCGCCCACGATGTACCGCTTCATGCTGCAGGAGGACCTGAGCCAGTTTGACCTGAGCGCCCTGCACCACTGCTGCACCGCCGGCGAGCCGCTGAACCCCGAGGTGGTGAAGCGCTGGAAGGAGCTGACGGGTCACCAGATCTACGAGGGCTTCGGCCAGAGCGAGGGGCCCGTGCTGATGGCGAACTTCGGCAGCGAGTGGTTTGAGCCCATCGAGGGCTCCACCGGCAAGCCGAACCCGCTGTTTGACATCCAGCTGCTGAACGCGCAGGACGAGAAGTGCGAGGACGGCGAGGAGGGCTCGCTGACCATCATGGACGTGAAGCATCACCCGCCGGTCGGCCTGTTCACGGGCTACTACAAGAACCCGGAGATGACCGAGGACAAGCTGGGCGGCGTGGGCTACAACACCGGCGACGTGCTCTGGCGCGACAGCGACGGCTACTATCGCTTCGTGGGCCGCAACGACGACGTGATCAAGTGCTCCGGCTACCGCATCGGCCCGTTCGAGGTGGAGAGCGCGCTGATCGCCCATCCGGCGGTGGTCGAGTGCGCCATCACCGGCGCGCCGGACCCGATCCGCGGCCAGATCGTAAAGGCCACGGTGGTGCTGGCCCGCGGCTACGAGGGTTCCGACGCGCTGACGAAGGAGCTGCAAAACCACGTGAAGAAGATGACCGCGCCCTACAAGTATCCGCGCGTGATCGAGTACGTGGACGAGCTGCCCAAGACCATCGGCGGCAAGATCAAGCGCGCCCAGATCCGCAAGGCGGACGAGGCGGCGTTTGAGGGGTAAAAGATAAAAAAAACAGATTGCCACGCCGGTTCCGCAGGAACCGGCGTGGCAATCTGCTCCTTTCTTCTCTCTCCCCTACTTCACCGCCGCGAACGCGGTGTCCAGCGCGGCGATCAGATCGTCGATATTCTCCACGCCGACGGACAGGCGGATGGTATTCGGCTTGATGCCCTGCTGCAGCAGCTCCGCCTCGGTCAGCTGGCTGTGGGTGGTGCTGGCCGGGTGGATCACCAGGCTCTTCACGTCGGCCACGTTCGCCAGCAGCGAGAAGATGGGCAGGTTGTCGATGAATTTCTGCGCCGTGGCCGCGTCGCCTTTGATCTCAAAGGTGAATATGCTGCCGCCGCCGTTGGGCAGGTACTTGCCGTACAGCGCGTGGCTGGGCTCGCCGGGCACGGAAGGATGGTGCACGGCCTCCACCTGCGGGTGCCTGGACAGGTAGTCCACGATCCGAAGCGCGTTCTGCGTGTGGCGCTCCACGCGCAGCGAGAGCGTCTCCAGCCCTTGCAGGAACAGGAACGCGTGGAACGGGGACAGCGTCGCGCCGGTGTCGCGCAGCAGGATTGCGCGGATGTAGGTGACGTACGCCGCCGGGCCCACCGCGTCGGCGAAGGACACGCCGTGGTAGCTGGGGTTCGGCTCGGCGATCCACGGGTACTTCCCTGACGCCTTCCAGTCGAACTTGCCGCCGTCCACGATCACGCCGCCGATGGCCGTGCCGTGACCGCCGATGAACTTCGTGGCGCTGTGCACGACGATGTCCGCGCCCCACTCCAGCGGACGCACGAGGAACGGCGTGGCGAACGTGGAATCCACCACCAGCGGGACGCCGTGGCGGTGCGCGATCTGCGCGACGGCCTCGATGTCGATCAGGTTCGAGTTCGGGTTGCCCAGCGTCTCGACGAAGATCGCCTTGGTCTTCTCGGTGATGGCCGCCTCGAAGCCGCCCGCCTCGTCGGGGTCGACGAACGTGGTGGTGATGCCGGCGGTCAGCGGCAGCGTGTGCGCCAGCAGGTTGTAGGTGCCGCCGTAGATGGTCTTGCTGGCCACGATGTGCTCCCCCGCCCGCGCCAGCGCCTGGAAGGCGTAGGTGATGGCCGCGGCCCCGGAGGCCACCGCCAGCGCCGCCACGCCGTTCTCCAGCGCCGCGATGCGCCGTTCAAAGATGTCGTTGGTGGGGTTGGTCAGGCGGCCGTAGATGTTGCCGGCGTCCCGCAGGCCGAAGCGGTCGGCGGCGTGCTGGCTGTTGTGGAACACGAACGAGGTCGAGGCGTAGATCGGCACGGCGCGGGCGTCGGTGGTCGGGTCGGCGGCCTCCTGGCCCACGTGCAGCTGCTTGGTTTCAAAAGCCCAGTTGGCGGTATTGCGAATATCGGACATCTCTCATTTCTCCTTTGCTGTATTCTTCCCGGTCAATGGGATTATTCTAGCAGAAGGATAGGTTATTGTCCAATACATGAAAAGAGTATCGGATAATAGATTGATTCTATATATTCTGCAAAAAAGATCCTTCGCTGCGCTCAGGATGACAGGCTCGCGGAAACCGCAAAGTTGTCATCCTGAGCAAAGCGAAGGATCTTAAAGCATCTGTTTACTTGACCTGCTCGCCGTTCACGATCAGCGCGTAGCCGTTCGCGTTCACGTTCTCCAGGTCGCCCTCGAAGGCGGAGATGGTCGTGTCCGCCGTCAGCGTCCACGTGCTGGTCGCGTCCAGCGTCACGGTCACGTCCCCCACCTCGGTGGAGACGGTCTCGCCCTTCGCGTTTTCGATCTCGCCGCTGATGGCGCCCTCGAAGGTGGAGCCCTCGGTCAGGTTCAGCGTGAGCGTGGAATCGTCGCCCACCAGGATCGTGCCGGTCAGGGCCTGGTTCGCGGCGTTCAGCGTCGCCACGTTGCCCGCGCCGCTCCAGCCGTCGTCGCACACGCTCAGCAGCACGTCGCTGCCATCGTTCACCAGCTCCACGCCCGTGAGCGCGATCACGGCGTTGGTGTTGGTGACGTGGAACATGTGCCCGCTCAAACTGGTCAGGCTGCCGCCGGTCATCGTGAAGTGGGATTCGCCGCTGTCGGCATCGCCGGACATCGACTGATAGATCATGATCGTGTCCAGGAACGTGGCGTTGCTGTTGGTAGCCGTGTTGTTCGCGGTCATGTCGCAGTCGACGAGCGTGATCGAGTTCTTGCCCTCGATGCACACGCCCTCGGACAGGTTGCTGGTCAGCGTCGCGTTCGACACGGTGATGTCGGCGGTGGAGTAGATCGCCGGGGAGCCGAGGCCGTTGGTGGTGTAGCTGCCGCCGTCCACCACGACGCTCCCGCCGCCGCGGTCGGTGCGGATGGCCGCGGAGGAGCGCCCGGAGGTCTCGATCGTTAGGTCACTGGCATAGGTCACGCCGCCGCCGGTGGTCATGATGCCGCCGGAGCCGTCGCCGGTGGTGGTGATGGTCGAATCGGAGATATTGACCGTGGTGCCGTCGCCCGCCGCGCCGTTCTGGCCGCCGTTGCCGCCGTAGCTGAACACGCCGTTCGCGCCGGAGGCGTCGGAGGTGATGGTCGCGCCGGTGATCGTCACCGTGCCGCCGCCCATCGCCAGCAGCGCCGCGTTCAGGCCGTAGAAGTTGCAGCTGTCGCCGCCGTCGGAGGAGCCGGTCTTGGAGACGGTGATGTCCGTCAGCGTCACGTCCGCGTCGGTGTTCACGATCAGCGCGCTCTCGTCGACGGTCGACGATTCGTAGCTCTCGCCGGAGGCGTCCGCCGCCTCGGTGATCTCGGTCGCGCCCACGTACTCAAAGTCCGCGGAGCCGCCTCCGGGAGGAGTTCCCCCGCCAAAGCCGCCGCCGGGCATGCCGCCCTCGGGCGGTTCACCGGGCATCCCCTCCGGGGGTTCACCGGGCATTCCCTCCGGGGGTTCGCCCATGCCCTCCGGAGGCTCGCCGGGCATCTCGTTGGCAGTCGTCGCTTCGGTCGTCTCCGCCAGCACGCCAGCGGGGACCAGCATCAACATGGCCAGGGCCATCAGGATCGCAATGATTCGGTTCTTCATTTGAAGCACCCCTTTCCTTTCGATGGCCCCATTGTACGGCGCGACCCTTAAACGAACCTTGAGGATTTTCAGATTCGTTTGAAATCGCGTTTGTCGCGATTTATCGGCCTTCTTCCTCTCTATGCGCGTCCTGGGCCTCGTCCAGATAGGCGTTCAGGAACCGGGCCGCGAGGCTGCCCGGCTTGACGTTCGCGCGCGCGTCGGCGGGCTCGAACCAGCGCCAGCGGTCCACCTCGGCGTTCGCGCGCAGCTTCGCCGCGTCGCCGACCCACGCTGTGAAGTTCACCATCAGCGTGTTGGAGGGCTCGAAGAACGCCGTGCGGTTGAAGCGCAGGCGCTCGACCGTCAGGCCCGTCTCCTCGGCGATCTCCCGCGCGGCGGCGTGCTCGGCGGCCTCGCCGCGGCTCACGTAGCCCGCGACGAGTATGTAGAAGGGCCGGCCGTACTGCTGGATCAGCAGTATCCTGCCCGTGTCGGCGTCGCGCACGATCATGCTGACCGCCACGTTGTACTGCGGAAAGCGGAAGGCCGCGCAGGCCTCGCAGTAGGGCACGAGGCCCTCCCCCTCGAGCGAACGCTCCACCAGCCGCGCCCCGCAGGCGGGACAGTGCGACTGCTCTTTTAACATGGGAGACCATCCCCTTTCTTCAGGGCGACATCGTTTACTGTTATGAGCGCTGAGAACGACCTCTTCCGACCCGCCTACGGCGGCCCACCTTCCCCTGAACCGCTCCCTTTGGTCGCTGGGGAAGGCTTTTGGAGAGCCACACAGCATCAAAATGCCTTCCCCTTCAGGGGAAGGTGGCGCGGCCCGCAGGGCCTAGCGAAGCGTCAGCGCCGGAAGAGGTCGTTCCCCACAAGCAAATGGTATCGCTCACCTTTTCTTTGTCAGTTGTAAAGACTTCAGCGGATCACGACCTCCTCGGTCCCGCCGTCACGGGACAGGCGGAACGCGCCTTTGCGCTCGCCGTCTGCGCCCGGTAGGCGGGCTTGACGCGGTTGTCCTTCGCGATCAGGCCGCTGGGCGCGCCGAGCCACGCGCCGTCGGCGAAGTCCCAGCCGGTGACGGCCTCGACGCGCGGGTGGTCGAACAGCAGGCGCAGCATCTCCTCCCACTCGCGGGCCTGGCGCGTCTCGCCTTCCGGCGTCGTGGGCCACTCGGGCACCTGGTAGTCGTTCAGGTCCACGATGTGCCCCGGCATCAGGTGGCCGGACACCAGCGTGTTCTCCGTGAAGTGCAGCGGCAGGCCGAAGCCCTCGAAGCGCCGCAGGATCTCGCGCAGCTTTTCCGCGCCCATGTAGCCCTGGTGCTGGTGCGTCTGGAGCCCGATGGCGCCGATGGGCGCGCCGGCGTCCAGGCAGTCGCGAATCAGCGCCGCGTACCGCTCCGACAGGTTGAAGTCGTTGATCAGCAGCAGCGCGTTCGGGTTGGCCGCCTTCGCCGCGTCGAACACCTCCTTCACCAGCGTCACGCGCCCGTAGCGCTTGCAGATGCGGGTGACGGCGTTGTCGTAGCGGTCGAACTCGGGCATGATCACCACTTCGTTGATCACGTCCCACACGTCGATCACGCCCGCGAACGCGGTCACGTCGCGGTGGATGCGCTCCAGCTGCTTGTCGAGGATCGTCTTGTCGTCGTACTGCATCAGCCAGTCGGCGCACACCGTGTGCCAGCACAGCGGGTGGCCCTTCACCGTCGCGCCGCGCTCCGTGAGGAAGCGGGCTGCGTTCATCCGGCTCTCGAACGCGGGCTCGCCCTCCTGCGGCTCGTAGCGGCCCCAGTAGAACGGGAGCGTGCCGTAGTTGAACAGGCCCAGCCACTTTTCCACGCGCTCGCGCCAGAACGGGTCGTCCTCCTTGCCGTTGGCGTAGACGACGGCGTCAAACGCCCCGCATCCAAACCAAAAATCGTGATTCTGTTGCTCCAGGCGCAGCTTCCGCTTCGCCACGGGACGCCCCGAGGCGTCCAGCACGCGGATCGAAGCCGCGGCCCTGCGATGCTCGTATGCCATGCTCGTCCTCCTCCCGGGAAGTGGTCGGTCGGGTTCGGTCAGTCGTAGATCTTTCTCCCCTGCGCATCGTCGACGCCGGAGAGGCGGTGGAAGAAGGTGTTGACCACGTCGCGCCACTCGCGGGCGTTCTTGATCTGCCGCTGGATGCGCTCCAGGGCCTCGCTCCGGTCGGGCTCGGGCAGGCCGAGGCCCGCGATCGTCTCAGCCATCGCCTCGGCGCGGGCGCAGCCCTCGAAGTGGTCGTCGTACAGGCGCTGGATCAGCGTGCGCCCGTCGGCCATCACGTAGTCGTAGCGCAGGCGGTGGAAGAACAGCTTGAGATTGTCCGGGCAGGCCTCGGGCGTCTCGTAGCGCTCGCGCATCTCGGGCGGGAATTGCAGCGTGAGCCCGGTGCCCTTCGACGTGCGGTCGATGCCCACGGCGTCGCGGGTCGGGCGCAGGTACGTGCCCCACACGTCGAACTCGTAGCCGCCGGGGTTGGGTCCGTAGTGGTCGTGGGGGTTCACCATCCAGTCGATGCCCAGCTGCGCGGCGTACTGCTCGTACACCCCGCGGCTGTCCATCAAGAGCCGCACCAGCGCGTCCTCGTGCTCGGCGGGCAGGCGGTAGGTCAGCCGCGCCCAGCGGCGGATGACCGCCTCCGGCGAGACCTTCGGCGTCCAGGCGTAGCGCCCGAAGCCGTAGAGGTTCGCCGCGGCGAACGGATGGCCGGTGTAGTTGTCGTCGCGGCCCAGGTTCGTCACCGCTGCCACGGCGTAGACCGTCTCCGGCGGCAGGTCGTCGGCCGTCTCGCGCCACATCGGGTTCATCGCGTAGATGTCCACCTGCTGGCCGGTGTACTCCTGCGCCAGCTGCCACTCGATCGCCAGGCGCGTGCGCGGCATGGCGTAGAACGTCGGCGAGACGGGCTCGCGCACCTGGAAGTCGAACGGGCCGTTCTTCACCTGCAGGATCACGTTGTCGTCAAACTGCCCGTCCAGCGGCGCGTAGGTCTGGTACGCGGCCATGGGCCGGTCGGTGGCGGTGTCGCGCCAGTCCTGCCTGCAGTTGTACACGAACGCGCGCCACATCAGCACGCCGCCGTGCGGCGCAACGGCCCGCGCCAGCATGTTCGCCCCCTCGGCGTGGCTGCGCCCGTAGGTGAAGGGGCCGGGGCGATGCTCGCTGTCGGCCTTGACGAGGAAGCCCGCGAAATCCGGGATGGCGGCCCAGACGGCGTCCGCGCGCTCGCGCCACCACTTCTGCACGCCCGCGTCCAGCGGGTCCGCGGTGCCCACGCCGTGCGCCAGCGGCCGCGAGAACTCGATCGAGGTCATCAGCCGCACGCCGAAGGGCCGGAAGGCGTCCGCCAGCTTCGCCAGGTCCGGCAGGGCGTCCTCCAGCAGCCGCGCCTCTGTATCGCCCACGTTCACGTTGTTCACGCACAGCACGTTGAGCCCCACCGAGGCCAGCAGGCGTCCCAGCTGGCGGATGCGCGCGCCGTCCCACGCGAGCTTCCCGCCCTCGAACCACAGCGAGCGCCCGGAATAGCCGCGCTCGATGGTGCCGTCGGCGTTGTCCCAGCCGTCGAGCACCCGCAGGCCGTAGAACGGCCTCTGCGCGCCCGTCGGGGGCTCCTCCCCGGCGGCGCGGGCCGTCAGGAAGGCGTAGACGCCGTAGAGGACGCCACTCTCGCCGCCGGTGATAACGTCGTCCGCGATCTCGTAGCCCTCGCCCAGCGCCGCGTCCACGCGCAGCGCGGACCTTTCCAGCCCAAGCGCCTCGCAGCCGAGCTTCAGTTCGTATTCGGCGACCTTCGCGGGGGTGTCGCATTCGGCGGGCACGTCCGCGTTCAAAAAGGGCAGCCACAGGCGGCGGATATCCTTGCTCATCGGAATCATCCTTTCTCACTGTTTCTCATCAAAGCGCGGTCATTCGCGCATCAATTCGTACATCATGATCCCGGCGGCCACGGCGGCGTTCAGCGACTCCGCGCCGCCGCGCATCGGCAGCTTCACAAGCGCGGAGGCGGCCTCGCGGGTGGCGGCGGAGATGCCGCGCGCCTCGTTGCCGATCACGAGGACAAAGCGCGCGCCGGGGTCTGGGCGGCGGTAGAAGTCCGCGCCGTTCAGGTCGCTGGCCAGCGCCGTCCAGCCGCGCGCCTTTAGCGCCATGAGCGCCGCGGGCAGGTCGTCCGCGAGCATGTACGGCACGCGAAAGCCCGAGCCCATGGCCGCGCGCTGCACCTTCGGGGACAGCGGGTCGGCGCAGCCCGGGCCCAGCAGCAGGCCCGAAAAGCCTGCGGCGTCGGCGGTGCGCCAGATGGTGCCGACGTTGCCGGGGTCCTGCACGCCGTCCAGCGCCACGATGCGCGCCGGGGCGTCGTCGATGGACATGGAGGGGATGGCACAGAGCGTACCCCTGCTCATGACCGAACGCAGTTTCGCGCGGGGCGTGTCGGTGAACCTCAGAAGTTCTTTCGCGGTGACGTAACCCAGCAGGTAACCGTTCTCCACCACGGGGAATCCGTGGAAGTTGGAGTGCAGGAGCTTGTCGATGACTTCGTCCACCGTCATGTTGGGGGTGACGTACTGGACGTCGCGGACCATGTACTGACCTACGGTTTCGCTGGGCATGATAAGGGGGAATGGGCGTTCGGACGTATATGTATTGCCGTGAACGAAATCATCGACAATTAAGAAATGACCAGGGAGTACCGCCGCACTCATTATCAGGGGCGAGGAGAGTTCCATTAGGGATTATTCAAAATAATCGGAAATGCCCGCACGACTATTGCTCTCCAAAATTCCCATAGAATAAGACATACTGACTCATCTTTTGACATCACAGCCAAGCTTTCTTACGCTGTATGAGGATAATTGCAACGAACATCGGCCCTCCAACTATAGAACAGATGACACCCACGGGAAGTCCGAACTGGGTACAGACCCTA
>CACYET010000083.1 GCA_902773515.1 uncultured Eubacteriales bacterium
ACTGCGTCGGTTTTCTGTCCGTCAGTTCGCGCCGTCGTAGAACTCGGTCTGCGTCGGGTTGGCCTGGATCAGCACCGAACTCTGGTTGAACTCGGCGATCAGCGCGTCCGCCGCCCCGTGCACCTGTTCTTCATTCGTGCCCGACAGGTAGATCACCAGCGTGTACTCCTGGCACTCCTCGCCGTTGTCGTCGACCCAGCCGCCGTGGGCTTCCTGGATCGTGTAGCCGCCGAAGCGCTCCATCAGGATGGCGCGGGCGCGCTCCATGGCCTCGGCTTCGGTGAACACGGGCTTGCCCGTGTCCTTGTCGTTCGTGCCGAGGTAGAGCACGTACTGGGTTCCATTGTCCGCGGTTTCCTCCGCCGCGTCGGACGGGGTGATGTCCTCGGCCAGGTCCTCCAGCCAGTGGAACTCGCCGGTCTTGACCACGTCGTCGCCGTAGATCGTCAGCCAGTCGTCGTGCATGGAGATCACGTTGAAGCCCATGCCCTCCCACTTTTCTCTGAGCTCGGGGCCCTTGTCGGGGTTGCCGTAGTCGCGCTCGCCGTCGTCCGCGATCAGCTGGAACGCGGCGCTGCGGTAGCGGTTGTTGTAGAGCACGTAGTTGTGCATGCTCACGTCGCCGGAGCTGTTGCCGAAGGACAGCACCGGCTGCCTGCCGATCTCCTGCGCGATCTGCAGGACCTTGTTGGTCTTCAGGTTCTTGATGAGCAGCTTGTCGGTGCGGAACAGCAGGTCGCTGTCGGTGAACACGTAGTTCAGGCCGTCCACGTCGCCCTGGTTCGTCGCCTCCAGCGCCACGTCCATGCCGATGATGTTCTCATAGGGGATGTCCAGCATGCCCTCGATGAACGTGCGGCAGATGAAGCGGTCGCTGCCGGAGCAGATGTAGCACTTGAAGTCGTTGTCCTGCAAATACTCGACGAGCTCCACCATCGGCAGGTAGAAGGTGTCGGCGTAGGTCATGCCCTCGAAGCCGTCCGCCTCGCGCACGAGCTGCCGGGTGACAAAGTCGGCGAACTCGTTGATCGTCATGCCCGCGTAGGCCTTGGCGGCGTGAACGGCGTGCAGCATGTCCATGCCGTCCGGGAAGGACTTGTCCAGCGCGCAGTCGCGCAGCATGCGCCCGAACTCCAGCATCTCGGTGTCGGGCTGGTAGGACGGGTCGGCCAGGATGCGGCGCGCGAGCAGGTAGTACTCCAGGTAGGTGGGGTTCAGCTCCGCGCAGAGCGTGCCGTCCATGTCAAAGGTGGCGATGCGGTCCACCGGCGGGATGTAATCGGGCGACTCCTCGTCCGTCACGGCCTCGACGAACTCCATCAGGGCCTTCAGCGACGGGGCGTCCGGGTTCCACTCAGAGAACACTTCTTCATACTCGAAGTCCGGTTCCTCCTCGTCCGCCGCCTCAGCAGGCGCCTCTTCGGCGGCCTCCTCGACCGCGGCTTCCTCCACGGCGGCTTCCTCCGCCGCGGCTTCCTCGACGGGGGCCTCCGCCTCGACGGGCGCTTCCTCCGCCAGCGCGAAGCAGCTCAGCATCAACAGCATAGCCAGCATGACTGCGAAGATTTTTTTCATGGGCCTTTCTCCTTTCGGGGATTGATGTGCGTAGATCAGTTGTCCGAGGAGCTCGAGCTGCTCGAGGCCGCCGCGCTGGCCTCACGATCCTTGATCATGTGTTGCAGCGTGATCACGACGGCGACCACGACGGGCTCAAACTCCGGCTGGTAGATGTCCATGCAGTACTTGTCGTGCAGCGAGAACATCTTTTGGCCGATCACCGCCACGGGCTGCTCCTGCGCGTCCACGAGCTCAAAGTTCAGCGCCAGTATGTTGCCGCGCAGCTGCCAGCCGAGTCCCTCCAGGTTGATGATGTCCTTGACGAGGTGGAACAGCTCGCTGGCGACCTCGAATTTCAGTCCGTTCGCCATGGTGACGAAGTGGCGCTGGTGCAGCGTGAGGAACTTGCGCTCGATGTGCGCCACCTGGTTGCCCTCGGCGTCCACGATGTCGGTCTTGTCGTGCAGCGACGGGAATTTGGTCTTCGCCTGATAGACGACGCGCTCCTGGTCGTCGGTGATGTCGATGCGATGGTGCAGCGAGATCACCTTGCTCGTGGTGTACAGCGAATGCGCCGGCACGCCGTACTCCGCCACGTTGTAGTCGTTCGGGCGATCCCCCGCCTCGTGGAAGCGATGCGTCTTTGCCCAAAAGCCCATTTTTCCTTCTCCTTTATATCCTTATCAGATTCCAGGCGGCGTCCGCCTGCTCTTTGGTCGATCAGCCCTTATAGTCCTTGACGATCACCAGCTCGATGCGGTCGCCCTTGACGCCGACGATCACGTCGTCGGCGAGGGTCGCGACGATGGATTTCTCCAGCTCGTCCCACGCCTGGCCGGCTTCGCCGTTGGCGTCGCGGTTGCGCTCGAGGCCGCTGCGGTAGGATTGCAGCGTCCAGACGGGCATCAGTCCGTCGGCGCTGGCCATGTTGATGCCCGGGGTGTGCACGATGCCGTAGGCCATGGTCTCCTGGCCGTAGCTGTCCATCATATTGCCGAAGCCGTGCACCGCGCCGGAGAACACCTCGCCCAGCATCGCCATGAAGCCTTTGGCCAGCGCGTTCTTGCCGGTGCGCGACACGGAGAGCAGGTCTTGCTTCTTGTTCGCGTCCATGTCGGTGGTCGCCTCGAAGTGGATCTCGCAGCGCGAGCCCTCGCCCACGAACCACAGCTGGCCGTAGAAATCCTCCACCATGGCCTTGACCATGCCCAGCGTCTCCTCCACCAGCAGGCTCAGCCGCAGCGCGTCGCGCCTGTCCAGCTTCATCTGCCAGGCGAAATTCTCCGTAGCGTAGCGGGCCGCCGCCATGCGGCCGGCGTCGCTGTTGACCATGAACTTATCCGATACCATCCTCGCATCCTCCGTCAGATTTTCTTTGTGATCGTCAGCAGGTTCTTGCCGTCCCTTCGCTCGTAGCGCATGCCGTCCATCGTCTTCTTGACCAGGAATATCCCCAGGCCGCCGATCTGCCGCTCCTCGGCGGAGAGCGTCACGTCCGGGTCCTTCTTTTCAAGGGGATTGTAGGGCACGCCGCCGTCGATGAACGTAAGGCTCGCCATGCGGGCGGCCCTGTCGATCTCCAGCCGCACCGTCGCGCTGCCCGTGCCGCCCGGATAGGCGTAGCGCGCGATGTTGCAAAACAGCTCGTCGATGGCCAGCCCGATCTGCATGATCGCCTTCATCGGGCAGGCCGCCTGCTCCAGCTCTTCTTCAATAAAGGCCGTGACCCGCGGGATGTTTTCCACGACGGCTTCAACCGTGAGCTCCTTCATGGGCCGCTTCTCCTTTTGCCATCACTTCGGTCTTTGCATGCCAATGAAGGGCAACGCGCCCCTGACGGGCGCGTGCCCTTGCGATTCCCGGCGCTATTCGATCGTCAGGATATCCTCAAAGCCCGTGACCTCGAACACCTCATGGACGATCTCGTTGACATTCGTCACCTTCATCGAGCCGCCCTTGCCGGCCATGATCTTGTGCGCCGACAGCAGCACGCGCAGCCCGGCGGAGGAGATGTAATCCAGCTTCGAGAAGTTCATGGTCAGCGCGTTGACGCCGTCCAGCTCGTGCTTGACAACGTCCTCGAGCTCGGGGGCGGTGACGGTATCCAGGCGGCCCTCCAGCGCGATCTCCAGAGTCGTTCCGTTCAGATTCTTTGTTATGTTCATCGTTTCAGCCTCCTAGTGAGTTTGTACCATTATCGCACATTTTCGCGCCCGCGTCAATCCATAATCGGCCGTTGCGCGCGCTTTTTGCCGTGGATCACGGCACGTAGTCGCGCTTGATTTCCACGACCTTGCCGCCCTCGACGCGCACGGTGGTGTTGTGGGGCGTGAAGGAGTCGTTTGCGGAGGCCTGCATCGCCTCGACGATGCCCTCTCCGGTGGAGGTGACCGGGTCGCTGTCGATGTCCCAGGCGTCGGTGAAGGTCGCGGCGGGATCGACCATCAGCGTGGTCACGCCCTGCTCGGTGTAGGTGGTCATGTCGTCCAGCCCGCGGACGAAGAAGCCGTTGCCGTCCTCCTCGGTCGCCAGCTCGAACGAACGCGCGTCCTGATCCTCGTTGATCACGACGCCGTCCTCGCGGCTGATGGACAGCACGGGCACTTCCTCGCCCTCCACGATGATGGCGTCGCCCTCCTTGAGCATGCCGACGTCCACCAGGTCGTACCAGTCCTGCGTGTAGATGTGCACCGCGTTCATGTAGATGCCGGAAGCGCCGCTGAACACGTCGCCGCGATCAAAGGACACGGGATAGGTGCCGTCGGGCAGGGCGTTCACGTCCACGGCGTTCGCCACGGGCGCGACGGTGCGGGACGCGGGATTGACGTCGTTTTCAAACGTCACGGTGTTGCTCAGCCACTTCGCGCCGTTCACCTCGGAGACGGCCATGGCGGCGAAGTTCAGGTTGCCCTCGCCCCAGTCGCCGTCGGCGTTGAAGCTGCCGGTGACGCTGTTGCCCGCGCCGGGCTTCAGCTCGACACCGTCCAGCGCCATCACCAGGCTGGCCGCGCGATAGTCGGCGCTGTCGCCGAAGGTGAGCAGGATGGCGTTGAACATGGCCTTTTCGCCGCCCAGGTTCGTCACCGACCAGCTGTAGTTGGTGACGCCGCTGTCGTCCGCGGCGGAGGTGGGCGTCACGGTCAGGGCCAGGTTCACGGGCGTCTCGGCGCTGCCCTCGCCCATCCAGCTCTCGGCCGGGATCGTCTGGAACCAGGCGTTCACCACGGCGTCCACGTCGGCGGGGCGGACCTTGCCGTCCTCGACGATCATGCCGCGGTCGGCGGCGAAACCCGCCAGCGCGGCGTCCAGCTTCTTGCCGTAGATGCCGTCGAAGCTGCCGGCATCGTAGCCGACTTCCTTGATGATCTGCTGCATGGCGCGCACGTCCTCGCCCCGGCGGCCGCGCTCGAACACGGTGCCGCCGTCGACGGTCTCATGCTGCTCGAAGCCGCAGCCGCGGCAGGTGCGCACGCGCTCGCCGGACTCGGTGCGGGTCATTTCCTTCACGGTGATCCAGGGGCCGTAGTCGTGCTCCAGGTCGGCGCGCGTCTGGGGCCAGGCGATGCCGTCCGGGTTCAGGTTGCGGTCCTGCTGATACTGCATCAGTGCCTTCTCGGTGCCGCCGCCGAAGATGCCGTCCGCGCCGCCGGCGTTCAGGTAGCCCTGCTCCACCAGCAGCTGCTGGATGTAGCGCACGTCCTCGCCCTTGGCGCCGCGGCGGATGGTGCCCTCGGGGTCGAAGCTCTCCTCGCCGCCGTTGAAGCCGCAGACCTTGCAGATCTTCGAGCGGACGCCGGCGGAGTGGTCGGTGGCCTCGGTGGTGATCACGTAGTCAAAGTCGTGGGGCAGCATGTCGAGCTCCTGCTTCTTCTCGGTCCCGCAGACCCGGCAGGTGTGCACGCGCTCGCCCTTTTCGGTGCAGGTGGGCTCCTTCAGGATGGTCCAGTCGCCGAAGGTATGGTCCTCGTAGTACTCCTCTTTCTCCTCGTAGCCGCAGTTCTTGCAGGTGCGCACGCGCTCGCCCTTCTTGGAGCAGGTCGCCTCCTTGAGCACCTTCCACTTGGAGAAGTCGTGGTCCTTTTTCTTGGGCTCGCTCTCGTCGCGAATGCCGCAGCGGTTGCAGATGCGCCAGCGGTAGCCGCGCTCGGTGCAGGTGGCCTGGCGCTCGACGACCCACTCGCCCCAATCGTGGTCGCAGAAGGCCTGGGGCATGTAATCCACCAGGAACTCGGTCAGCACCCAGCACTCCAGCTGGCCGCCGTGCTTGGTGTCCTCGATCAGGATCGACGTCCACTCGCCCTGCTCCGGGTTGCCGCTGAGCATGACCTGCTGGCCGCCCTTCAGCTTCTTGATGACCTTTGAATCGGCGCTCGGCTCCCGGTGCGCCTCCAGCTTCTTTTTGTTGACGAACTTCATGTACTCGTCGGCGCTCGCCGGGATGGCCAGCACCATCGTCAGCGCCATCGCCACCAGTACGATCCATGAGATCAATCTCTTCATTTCGACGCCCTCCTCGTTGCTCTTGTGTGTACACACCTGTACAGTTTTATTATACCAAACCTCTTCCATCAAATATCCAACAAAGTGGCCCTATTTTCTTTCACTTATGTTAAGTTTTTATGAATACTCGTGCCGTATCGCGAGACGTGGTATGATGGTGTCGGAACGAACCGCAAAGGAGCGTCGAACGATGAAAGCCATTCCCGAAAGCCACCTTCTGCCCTGCGCGACGCCCGGAAAGATCGAGCGCCTCGACTACGGCAACAAGTACTTCCTGCTCTACACGCCCAGCGCCCCGGCCGATCGCATACTGTACCTGATCCACGGCGGCGGCGGAGACCAGCACGCCTTCTTCTGCCCGCCGTTTCTGAACATGGTGGACCACATGATCGCCGTCGGCGAGATGGCCCCGCTCTACATCGTCTCCCCCTGCTTCTACGACCCAGCCGAGACGGACAAGACGCCGCCCTCCTCCGGCGTGGCCGTGGCGAAGTTCCCCGCGGAGCTGCGCGAGGAGATCATCCCGCTGGCCCAGGCGCACACGGGCCGCGCGTTCGACCGCAGCCGGCGCTTCATCAGCGGCTTTTCGATGGGCGCTGTGGCCACGTGGTACGCCTTTTTGCAGGCGCTCGACCTGTTTGAGGGCTATCTGCCCCTCAGCGGCGACTGCTGGATCATGGGCGAAAAGGGCGGCGGCAGCCATCCGCGCGAGACGGCCGCGCAGCTCATGGAGGCGTGGAAGCGACAGGGCCGCCTGCCCTTTCACATCCACGCCTGGATCGGCGACGCGGACATCGCCTTCCCCAACCTCGACCCGCAGATCCGGGCGATGCGCGAGTACCCGGACGCGTTCGGCGAGCGGCTTGAATACTCGGTGCTTCCGGGCGGCCTGCACGAGTACGAGGTGATCTTCCGCTACCTGTACAACGCGCTGCCGGAGATCGCGCCGGTGTGAGAAAGGAATATGACAGGATAAACCCGTAGGGGCGGCACATCGCCGCCCCTACTTTGATGTTCGACAAAGAGGACCAGATTGCCACGTCGGCCTGAAGGCCTCCTCGCAATGACATACAACGAAGCATAGCCCAACAGCGTCATTGCGAGGAGCCTGCGCATGCAGGCGACGTGGCAATCTGGTTCCCCGTGGATTCTATAAATCATCCGCGGCTGAGTATTTTCTTCTCAAATTCCTCCGGCGGCAGCGGGCGCGAGAAGTAATAGCCCTGCACCAGGTTGCAGCCGGCGTCCCGCAGCAGCCGCAGCTGGTTCTCGGTCTCCACGCCCTCGGCCACGACGGGCACCTTCAGGTAGCGGGCGATGTCCACGATCAGCTCCACGAGGCGGAAGTCCTTTTCGTTGCGCTCGATGTTCTGGATG
>CACYET010000084.1 GCA_902773515.1 uncultured Eubacteriales bacterium
GAACGTCTCCTCGCTCGCGCCCAGCAGGCGAAGCATCGGGGCTTTGAGCAGCAGGAGCGCCGCGCCGATCACAGCGCCCGTCGCGATGGACAGGTAAAAGCAGAAGGCGCTGACGCGGCGCACGCTGTCGCGGTCGCCGCCGCCCAGCAGCCGCGAGATCAGCGAGCTGCCGCCCTGGCCGTAGATGTTGCCGACGGCCATCAGCGCCGTGAACAGCGGCGAGCACAGCGACACGCCCGCCACCAGCATGGCGTCGTTGGTCTTGGCGATGAAGTAGGTGTCCGCGAGGCTGTACACCAGCGTGATCACCATGCTGAACACCACCGGCAGCGCCAGCTTGAAGTACGCGGGCACCAGCCGGTCGGTGTCAAAAATGCTCTTTTGGGACATGCTTCGGTTCCTTTCGGCGTTGATTTTTCTCAGCCGTTCAGCGCCCGCCGTCCGGGAAGGCGTAGGGGTTAAAGCCGTTCGCCGCCATCACGAACCAAGCCGTCGGCGCGACGTGCGGCGCGGTGCCGTACTCCCAGGGCGAGCCGTCGAACAGCCCGAAGCCCGTGGAGAGGTTGTCCACCGTGGCCGCCGGGAACAAGCCGCTGTCCAGCTGGATGGACTCCAGCGCGTCCATCGCCGCCGCGGCCTCTTCATCCTCGCCGCGCAGGCGGTACATCAGCGCGGTGTAGGCCGTGCCCTCGGCCCACCAGCCGCCGTTGACATTCGACATGCAGAACGGATAGCCGCCCTCCGGCGTGCGCATGGCCGCGACCGCGTCCAGCGAGGCCTCGTAGGGCGCAAAGACGTCGCCCAGCGCCAGGAAGGCCCACACCTGCGCGTCCAGCACGAGGTTGTCCGCGCTGGGCGTCACGCCGTCGTCCAGCGTGCCGGTGTAGAACACCCGGGCCTGCTCGTCGTACATGGCCCGTATGAAAGCCAGCGCGCTGTCGGCGGCGTAGGCGTAGCGCTGCTCGCCCGTGCGCGCGTACAGCTGCTTAAACGCGGCGTAGGCGTCGATGTTGTGCTCGATGGACTTGTAGGTGAACACGTACGTGGTCTCCTCCCCGCCCTCGGGCCAGCCGTCGTAGCCGCCCGTGAAGCCGGGCGTCCCGTCCGAGCAGTTGTCGATCACCCAGTCCATCAGCGAGGCCGCGGTCGTGAGGTACGCCCGGTCGCCCGTCGCCGCCTCGCCCTGCAACAGCGCCAGCGCCACGTACGAGGTGTTGCCGACGTTCGAGCCGGTCTGGTAGCGGTCCTCGAACCAGCTTTCGCTCCTGGCGTCGTACCAGCCCGGCAGGCGCGCCGAGCCGTCCCAGCCGGGGAAGGCGGTGATGTCCCCGGCGGCGTAGGCGTTGCGCACGCGCCCGGGGCGGTAGCGGTCGTGCTCCACGGCGTAGACGAACGCGTTCAGCAATCGCGCCGCCTCGTCCCTTCGCCCGGTGGCGAGGAACGCCATCGCCGCCAGCGCGTTGTCGTAGGAGAACGCCGCGTTTTTGATGTAGACGTTGTCGGTGTCGTAGGAGCGCAGCATGGTGTGCGCGTCCCGGCCGGAGAAGTCGCCCTCGAAGCGGATGTCGTCGAGGTAAAAGGCGCTCTCCGCCGCGCCGGACTTCTCCCCGGAGAGCACGTAGCCGAAGCCGCAGGCGATGGAGCTCATGTCCTCGCCCCGAAGGTCGATGGTGAACTGCTGCCACTCGCTTCCCAGCCTGACATAGCCCAGCGTATGCTTCCCGGCGCTGTCGGGAAACGGGACGACGGGCGTGCCCCACTCGCCGTCGTAGCCGAAACCGCAGGTGAAGAACTCCACCGTCTCGACGCCGTACTCGCCCCGCGCCCAGAACGTCAGCTTCCGCGCCCCGGTCAGATCCAGGCCCTGGCCGTCCACGCTGCCGTCGTTGAGGCGCGGCGCGGTCTCGCCCTCCGCCAGCCAGCCGTTCAGAAACAGCCAGCCGCCCCAGTCGCCCGGGACCGTGGCCTGGCTGCAGCGGATGCAGCTCTCGCCGTCGTAGGGAAAGTCGCGCCAGTTCTCGTCCATGTCCATCACCAGCGCGTCGTTCGCCCCGGCCATCTTCGCCTTCTGGGTGAAGTGGTTTTCGGTGTCGCCGAAGTCCCGGTAGACGTACACATACGCCTGCATCTCATCCAGCGCGCCACAGAGCGCCCCGAGCGCCGCGTCCGAGGCGGAAGCGAAGCGCTCATAGCCCTCCGCGTGCGCCACAGGCAGCAGCAGCGCGGCCAGCGCGACGAGTGCCGCCACAGTTCTCTTCATATCGTTCGCCCCCTCACAGGCTGATGTCCGGCGCGTTGTCCCGCTGATAGGACAGCCAGTTGCCGTTCTCGATCAATTCCTCGCGCGCGAGCTGCTCCAGCAGCGCCTCGCTCTGGCCGTACTCCGCCAGCGCGCTGGACATCATGGCGTAGAACTTCGCCATCTTGCCGTGGTCCGACTGCTTGCGGGGCAGCGATTGCTTGCCGTAGTAATTTGAGATGAAGACCGTCGCCGTGGACAGCGTTCCCAGCGCCACCTTGAGGATCGTGCGGCACACGTTCAGGTCCATCGGCTGGGACAGCGGCCGGGGCGTGAGCCCGCCGAAGATCAGCTCGAACAGCACCGCCAGCACGTAGAGCGAGCCGCTGAGCACCAGCGCGACGCGCACGACGCGGTCGCTGCGCCGAAGGCTGAGCGCCGTCCTGCCGATCGCCCCGGCGTGGTAGTCCCGCTGCACGTCCACCCAGCACGCGCGGATGTCGTGCTTCTGCTTCGCGTCGGGGCCGATGGACGCCGCGCGCACGGCGGACGCGATCCAGGCCGTCTCCTGCGACTGCGTCCACGTGAGCAGCTCCGTCACGCGCAGGCGGCTTCCGGCGTAGCGCAGGTACGCCTGCACGCGGAGCCATTCCGCCAGCGCGCGGTATTCGATATAGCGCCGGTGGCAGTCCGAGCGCACGGCGTAGCCCCGGCAGAGCAGCGCCGTTCCCAGCATGGCCCCGCAGAGCAGTATCATCCAGATCGCGTCGACCTCGTCGTACATCAAAAACGCGAACGCCAGCAGCGTGCTGGCCGCCGCCAGCAGCGCGAGGACGCGGCGATAGATGCCGGCAAAGCGCACGCTGAGCCCGTCGGCGACGCCGTAGAGCGCGCTCATGCGGCGAAGCGCGGGATCGTCCGAGCACGCCTTATCCGTCAGGAGCGCTTCCCCGCGATCCTCGCCGCAGAGGCGGTTGAATTCCTCCGTGCGCTCCAGCATGTCTCTAAGCGCCGCCTCGTCCCCCAGGCGGCGCACCTCGCCCGCGGCGCGCTCGCCCTGCTCGACCCGCGGGGTGAAGATGTGGATCACCACCGGGCAGGGGCCCTTGCGCGCGACGCTCCCCCGCTCGGGGCTGTAATCTCCGCGCAGCGCGATATCGACGGTCGCGCCCGTGCCGCAGCGGTTCGCGTCCGGGGCGCTGCCGTCCCACAGCGCCAGCAGCACGTGGCAGTTCGCCGCCACGTAGACGCTCGCGCGACGATAGGCGTCGGCGCGCCGGGGTTCCTCCGGCACGCGCTCGATGGGCGGCGCGACGCCCACCCACGCGGCATGGGCGCAATGTTCGTCGAACCGGGCGGCGTCCGCCTCGGAGAAGTCCCCGCGATACTCCGCGGGCTCCATCGGCAGCGCCGCGCAGATCGGGATGCCCAGCTCCCGCGCCACGTCGGCGCAGAGCAGGTCCGCGCCCGCCGCCAGGGACGTCAGCATCGTGACCGGGGAGTTCGGATAGCTCGCCTTCAGCCGGCTCAGCTCCGACGCCACGGCGCGGCGAAGCGCGGGCACGTCCGCCTCGCGCAGCGCGATGTGCCCCGTGACGCCCACGACAAGCGGAATCCTCGGGCTGTCCATGCTTGCGTTCCTCCCCTGGTCCATCCAAAAGATTCTTCGCTTCGCTCGGAATGACAAATATGCCCTGCCGTTGTCATTCTGAGCGAAGGCCCGGCGAAGCACAGGGCCGAAGTCGAAGAATCTTCCCTTACAGATAAGTAATCGAGAGCAGTCTCAATCCTTCTCCAGCGCCTTTTTGTAGGGCATGATCATGCCCTCGGTGAACTTCGAGCCGAGCTTCTTGCGCAGCTTCGGCCGGTTCATCATGCCGCCCACCAGGTACATGGCCAGCATCGTGCCGCGGTGCTTCTGCGGGAAGTCGTAGAAGCCGTGCCGCTTGTAGAAGCGGTGGTCGGCCCGCATCAGGCCCTGCATCTGCCAGATCAGGTCGCGGAAGATCTTGAGCCCGCCGACGCCGTAGAAGTTCTTGGGCGGCAGGTAGGCCTCACAGGCGACGTAGCACAGCGTCCGCGCCAGCCGATCGATCTCCCCGTCGGGGTCATATTGGTTCGAGGCAATGCCGGCGAGCGTGTTCCCGCCCACCTGCGCGCGGGCCTCCATCAGCGTTCTGAGGTTCTCCTCCGCGTCCAGCGCGCCGTCCACCAGATAGGCCACGGGCTTGCCCATCGTGACCGTCCGGTGGCCGTTGCAGAACTGCCGGTCGTCGAACAGCTTGAAGCGGCTGCCCATGCTGTGGTCCGCGATCGTGTAGGCGTACACGAGCCCGTCCGCGGACTGGATGTGCTCGCGCAGGTAGGCGTCGAAGCCGTCCCTGTAGATGCACCGGCCGTCCGCGGCGCAGTGAAAGCAGCCCAGGCAGCCGCCCGCGAACGGGAACTGATGGATGTCCACGATTTCCGTCTCGCAGGGCAGGCGGTTTTTCAGGCGCTCGCACATGGCCTGCAGCCGCCCGTCCTGTGAGCGTCCGAAGTCCGCCACGACCACGATGCGCTTCGGCGGCTTCACGTTTAGCCTTTCGGCGGCGGGGTCGGCGGGGACGGTCGGCGCGGGCTGCGGGGCGCGGACGACGGGCTCCTGATGGCCATTCTCGATGCTCCACAGCACGTACTTGAAGAACGAGAGTGCCTCCTTCCGGCCCTGTTCGTGGCGCAGGTCGTCCATGTCGGCGGACAGCCCGCGCACGTATTTTAATTTCATATCCGCGCAGTTGTCCTGGATGAACCGGTGCGCCGTCATGTCGTAGAAGTGCTTGGAGGTCGTGATCTGCGTGGCGTACTTGCCAGACAGGTCGATGCCGCTCGCCTTGACCAGCTCGATGAACCGGTGCAGCTGCGCCGGGACCAGGAACGTGTACACCGGGTAGCAGAACAGGATCAGGTCGGCCTCGGAGAGCGCTTGCCGCCAGGCTTCGGGCTCCTTCTCCAGCTTCCGGATCTGCTGCGCGACGTGCAATATTTGATAGCGGTGCTCCGGAAAGTGCTTTTGGATGTACAGCAGCGTGTACAGCGTGATGCTGTCCTTCCCCGCCGGCGAGCCGTTCAATACGACGATGTTCATGCGTGCCCGTCCTCCCTGTCTGTCATGATCGGATGTCGCGCTTCCCCGCGCCCTTCAGCCATTCGCGGAACCGCTTGATGCGCCTCTCCCATTTCTTTTTGGCCCTCCAGCGCCGGATATCGGCCGCGCCGTCGACAAACGGCTTCCTGACTTTTTCGATCGGCTTTTTCATGGTCCCGTCCCTCAGCAATTCCCCGTGTAGACATAGTCCAGCTTTTCACGGGCGACCTCGGCCAGCCGGTACACGCGCCGCGGGTCCGTCGCGGGCCGGTCGGTCATGTGAAAGCGCGGGAAGAAGCGCGAGATGTGCAGCGGGATCGCGCGCCCGACGGCGTTTCCCGCCGCGTCCCTGAGCCCCGCCACCCAGGCGGTCAGCGCCCGCATCTCGTCCTCGGAGTCGTTCTCGCCCGGCACGATCAGCGTCGTCAGCTCCACGTGGCACAGCTGCGCGGCCCGCGCGATGAACGCCCGGACCATGTCGAGGCTCCCGCCGAGCACGTTTGTATAATAGCGCTCCGTGAAGCCCTTGAGGTCGATGTTCATGGCGTCGATGTGCGGCGCGATCGCCTCCAGCACATTGAGGCTCGCCGTGCCGTTCGTCACGAGCGCGTTCACCATGCCCGCCTCGTGCGACAGCCTCGCCGCGTCGCGTACGAACTCCCAGCCGACCAGCGGCTCGTTGTAGGTGAACGCCAGCCCGATGTTCCCCCGCGGTTTCAGCTTCAGCGCGGTTTCGACCAGTTCCTCCGGCGTCACACGCTCCGTCCGCTCCGAGAGGCGCATGGCCTGGGCCGACCAGGAGATGTCGTGGTTCTGGCAGAAGGGGCAGCGCAGGTTGCAGCCGTAGCTGCCCGCCGACAGGATCATGCCGCCGGAGTGGAAGCGCCGCAGCGGCTTCTTCTCGACGGGGTCCAGCGCCAGCGCGGTGATTTTGCCGTAGTTCTCCGGGACCACCTCGCCGCCGACGCACGCGCGCGCGCCGCAAAAGCCCCTGCGTCCCTCAGGGATGTCGCAGCGGTGAAAGCATACGTCGCATCTGGCCATGTCTTTCCCTCCGTCAAGTGTGCCGGATCACCTCAAAGCGCTGCAGATCGACCTTCTCCCCGGGGCCGATGCCGGCCTTCTGGCGGGCGATCTCCACCTGCCTTTGGACCGTGTCCACGCCGTCCAGGTCCGGCAGCAGCAGCCCGCGGCGGCGCCCCCGGCTGACGATCACGCCGTAGCGCTTGACGTCGAGCTCCGCCTCGGAGGCGATACTTTCCGGCTCGCCCAGCACGTCCACGCTGATCTCCAGCCACTTGAGCTCGTCCGGCCGGATGGGGTCGAAGCGCGGGTCGCGGGCGGCGGCGCTGACGGCGTTGTGGATGATCTCCTCGGCGAGGCTGCCCTGCGTCGGCGCGATCGTGCCGATGCAGCCCCGCAGCCGCCCCTGCTTGTGGATGGACACGAACGCGCCGGCCCGGCTGGCGGTCAGTTCGGCAGGCAGGCCGTCCGGCACGTCCATGACTTTGCGATCCAGCACCCAGCTCTGAACGGACCGCCAGGCGAGGTCCACCCAGGCATCGCACTTCGCGCGCGCGTCCGCGAGCCGCTTCTCCTGCGCCTTCTGTCGGATGTCCAGGAAGCGACGGCTTTCATCCTTTTCCTTTGGACGGAACGCGCAGACGCCGTAGCCCACGCCGGTCACATCCTCGTGGGAATACGCCTCAGCCTCCACGGCGAGGCCGTCCAGCGCCCCGGCCATGATGACGAACGAGCGATGGCCGCACTCTGCGGCGCGCTCGCAGAACGCCTCGTCGAAGTCAAACAGCTCTCCGAACGCCGCGCGCCCGCACACATCTAGAATGCGCGCGTCGTACTGCGGGCCCTCCGGCACGTAGCCGTAGGGGCCGTAGGCCTGCAGCTTGTGGGAGAGGTCGCCGCTGGCGACGTAGACCGCCCTGCGCCCCGTCTCCTCCACGGCGCGAGCGATCCTGCCGGATGAAGTACAGCGGCACCATCGTGCCGTGGTCCAGTTCGGGGTCGCGCTGGCCCCGCGTGCCCGCGGGCAGGCCGTTTGCGATGGCCATGCGCTCGACGGTCTTGGCCAGCTCCGCGTCATAGGCCTCTTTAAAGCGCACCTGCGGCGCGCGGAAGCGCGCGAACGAGCCCTCCGCCTCCCGGCCCGGGGAAATGTGGAAATAGTCGGCGTACATCGTCGCGTGCGGGCTGGAGACGATGATCGTCTCAGGGGCCAGCGCCGCGATCTCGCGCGCCACTCGCTCGTAGGCCGAGCGCGTCGCCTCGACCTGCGCCTCGCTGCCGCGGCCCACCTCGGGCACGATCATCGGCGGATGGGGCACCATATAGGCTGCGATGACAGGCATGGCTTCAGGCTCCCTTCGCGCTGTTTTTGACCGGAATGCAGCCGCGCCGCTCTTTGCGGCCATTTACGCTATTTATGATAGCATATCGCGCCCCGGTTATCAAGAGGAAAGCGCCGCGCCGCGGGCCCGACCGGCGCGGAACAGCGGGCATTTTGTCGTTGACATTCTCTGTGATTCTTTGTATAATCAAATCAACATTGTCGGCACCTTCGCCTTGCAATCTCTTCGGTGTATTTTTCGCAGAAAGGCTTTGTAGAATGGCTCAGACAGCAAAGGATGCGCGGCGCGAGGTCAGCGTGCTGGTCGTCACCTATCACCCCGATCTTCAAAAGCTGCGCCAGACCCTTCTCTCCATCCTGCGGCAGGCGGACATCCATCCGGAGATCATCGTGGCGGACGACGGCTCCGAAGACAACCTGTCCGTCCAGATCACATCGCTGTTTCAGGAGCGCGCCTTTACCGACTACCGGCTGGTGATGAACCCCGTCAATCAGGGCACGGTGGCGAACTGCGTCTCCGGCCTGTCGGTCGCGACCGGGCGCTACGTCAAGATCATCAGCCCGGGAGATTTTTTCTGCGGCGAGCGCGTGCTGCGCGACTGGCTGGACGAGCTCGCGGCCCGCGGTGCGAAGTGGTCCTTCTCCGACACGGTCTGCTACCGGCAGGACGGCGAAGGGGAGATTCAGGTCCCCGCGCCCCGAGCGCCCGTCTGGCAGGAGCCCTACGAGCGCCGGGACAAGGCCAAGATCCGCT